>SFZC01000092.1 GCA_004558955.1 bacterium
ATCTAACATTGCAAATCCTTTAAGTTTCTCTTGTTCTGTGGGCTAACCAAACCTCTTTCGGCTCGTCTAAAACAATATTTCCGTCTTTAAATTTGATAACACGTTTTGTATATTCCGCAATATCGGGTTCGTGAGTAACCAAAACAATAGTTTTGCCCATTTCATCGTTAAGTCTTACGAAAAACTCCATAACCTCGATACTCGTTTTTGTATCCAAGTTACCAGTCGGCTCATCTGCCAAAATCAGCGGAGCATCATTAACTATTGCTCTTGCAATCGCAACTCGTTGTTGTTGACCACCTGACATTTGGTTAGGCATGTGGTCTTCACGGTTTTCAAGTCCGACAATTTTTAACGCCCATTTTGCCCGCTCAATTCTTTCACTTTCGGGAATTCCCTTATAAATCATCGGCAAACAAACATTATCAAGTGCGGAAGTTCTTGAAATAAGGTTAAACCCTTGAAAAATAAACCCGATTTTTTCGCAACGAACCATTGCCAAACGGTTATTGTCAAGGTGAAGCATATCTTCTCCGTCAAGATAATATTCACCCGAAGTAGGTTTGTCTAAAGTTCCGAGCATATTCATACAGGTAGATTTCCCTGAACCCGAAGTTCCCATAATCGCCACAAATTCGCCTTTTTTAATACTAAAGGAAACGTCATTCAAGGCATTAAAGGAATCTTCGCCCGTTTGATAAGTTTTTATTGCATGTTTTACCGTGATTAAGTCCATAACTTATAATCCTGTTTTTTCATTGAGTTTTAAATAATCTATCATATTTTGAACAGACTGTATTTCATTATAAAATTCTTCTACAGATTTTTTAGATTTTAGGGATTTGTACAAACTTCCGAGTTCAAACAAATCTTTTTTTGAAGAAATTGCAAACATTATGCAATCATCAAAGAAAGAGCATTTTATGCCTCTTGTGCCAAAAGAGGTTTCAAGGTGTTTCAAACGTTCCATAAAGGTTGGAGTTAAAAGATATCTTGCTTCAACTTGGTCTTTTGTATAAACACTAAAATGTTTATCAAAATCTACATCTTCAAGTTTAACCTTTTGCATCTTTTTCATTTGATAAAACAAAGGTATGCCAACACCGAGAATTATTACTAACGGAAGAAGAAAATTTAAAATATTTGGTAAGAAAATACTTTGCCAAAACAGATTATGGTTCGGAATTGCCGAGAAATCACCACCTATAGATTTAAAACTTTCACCAACTCTAAATAAAAAATAAATACTTATTAATATTGGGAAAAGAAGCATGAACGGAACTAATATTAAAATAGCACTTGAGCTTGGCGGGTAATTTCTTATATGATTATCTCCTTTTGAAGTTACCAAAGTTTCAGCCAAGATTTTTTTATTTGATTTGAAAGAAATAACTACACCTTTAAAAACATCAAATTCATTTTTCCTATTTTGTACTACAAGTTTTGTTTCTGCAATCGTATAATTAACCTCATTGTAACAACCTTCAATAACGTCATCATATTCCTGATATGAATATATTGAGAACAAATTACTTTTTTTCAAAGTTTCATCGGTAAAACATTCTCCGCTTATGGTAGATAAGCCAAATTCTTTCAAAATTTGGCGTTTACATTTTTTCTTCAAATAGGTTTTAAACTCTTTGTTATCATCTGAAAAATTACAGAAAAAAACAATACCGCTAAAAAGAGCAATAAATGCACAAAAAACAGAAATGACCGTATGATTTTCAGCCCATATTATTGCTCCTTTACAAGTTGCATAAACAATCGCAAGTGCAATTAACTGTTTCACGATTAATTTCACTATTCTTTTTTTTCTTTCGCCTTCATACGCAGAAAGCTTTTTGGCAATTTTATCTATAAAATTTTGTTTTTCGATTTCTGTTTTCATAATTTTTCCTTACGTTATAGCCCTAAAACATTCCCGGAGGTCCGCCACGGCGTTTGTTACCCTGTTGAGAAGATGTCGGCTTTTTACCGCCACCTGTTGAGCCGATAATAATTTTATCACCAACTTTAAGAACTTTTGAAATTATTTCCACGTTAGAATCGTCACTTGCCCCCTCTTTGATATCAATTCGCTTAGGTTTGCCGTTTTCTAACACCCAAATTCCCTGATTTTGATATTTTTGCCCGTTTGTTTCAGGTGAATATTTCATCGCAACGGACGGGGCACACATTACGTTCTCACTTCGTTTTGTAATAATTGAAACATTAGCCGTCATGCCGGGTTTTAGTTTCAAATCGTCATTATTTACACTAACAATTACAGTGTAAGTTACAACATTTGAAGTTGTTGTCGAATCCAAACGGACTTGAGTAACTTTTCCGTAGAAAGTGCTGTCAGGATATCCGTCAAGGGTATATTCCACCTCTTGCCCCTCTTTTACCAAACCAATGTCGGCTTCTGAAACATTAACCTCAATTTGCATTTTTGTTAAGTCTTGAGCAATCGTGAAAAGTTCAGGTGCTTGAAAACTTGCTGCAACCGGCTGCCCAACGTCAATATCTCTTGAAATAATCGTTCCGTCCACAGGAGCGACAATTTTTGTATAACCTAAATTTGTCATTGCGGTGTTATAACTTGCTCGAGATTGTGCAATAGATGCTCTTTGAGCCCCGATTGAGGCTTTCTTTGCCAAATAATCACTTTCCGCTTGGTCTAACTCACTTCGAGCCACAAAGTTTTTCTTATACAAATTTTTATATCTGATATAAGTTTTTTCTGCATAAACCATTTCTGCATTAAGTTTCGCCAAATTTGCTTCCGCATTATTGATTTGTGCTCGGTTTTGGTCAACTTGTGCTTGGAAAGTTGCAGGGTCAATTTGTGCAAGCAACTGTCCTTTTTTGACCTCACTGTTATAATCCACATAAATTTCTTTCATCAAACCTGATACAGTTGAACCGACACTCACCGTATTCACGGGGTTGATAGTACCTGATGCCTCGACAACATCGGTAATCGTACATCTTGACAGTTCTTTAGTCATATAAGTCACTTTGTGCGATTGAACATAAGAATATCCGTACGCTCCAAGTGCTGCGGCAACGATTATCGGGATTATGACCCTTTTCTTCAACAATAATTTACCGAGATTTTTAATTTCCATGTTATTTATCCTCAATCGAAACGGTAACTTCTTGCGGAAGTGCGATTACACTTTCCAGTTCCGCTTTCGCTACGTTATATTTGTAAATTGTTTCAATATACGAACACTGTGCATTGTTATAATTGACTTTTGCGTCCTGTAATTGAATATAATCGCCCAAACCGACATAATATCTACCTTCTGCAAGTTCGTAATTTTCCATAGTTTGACGAACTTTTACTGCTAGCAACGGAATTTGTTTTTCTAATTCAACCATATTAATATATGCGTTTTGAACTTCAAAATAAATATCTTGATTTAATTGGCTTAACGAGTTTTCTGCAATATCGACCTGAAATTTTGCGGCATCAACATTTGCCTTTTGAGCCATTATGTTAACGGCACTGGACATGTTAACTCCGACATTCAAAGAATTTGTATTGTTCAAATCCCTAAATCCGTACCCTGCACTTGCGGAAATTTCAGGATAATAATTTCGTTTTACATATAATAAATTCTCTTTTACCGCATCAAGAGTTGAATTGTAAGCTTTCAAATCCGCACGGTTTTTGTAAGCCATTTCTATACATTCTTCAAAAGAATAAGGAAATTCCTGCACCTCATAATCCGTCAAAACCTCTAACTTTTCAACAGAACTCAAAAGTTTTGCATCAGTAATTCCATCGGGTGCTTTTGCCTGCTTTTTAGGGTTTTGTTGCTCTAAATTCGACAAATCAACAGGAGCAACATTGTCTTTTATGTTGAAATTCTCGTTACCTTCAATCGAATAAGTCGGAGCATTTTTCAAATACATTGTATTATTAAGATTTACAAGCGAATTTTTATAACTGTTTTGAGATTGAATCAGTGAAATTTTTGAATCACTCAAGGTAACTTCCGCATTGACCAAATCAATTTTTGATTTTATACCTTCGTCAAAATAAGCCTTTGTCCTCAAATAGTTCCGCTCGTTGATGTCAACATAAGCCTGATTGATTAAAACCGTTGCTCGTGCCGCCAAAACCTCGTAATATCTTTGTTTAACGTTAAAAATAGTTTCTCTTACAGTGTTGTCAAACGTATATTTGTCAGCAATTTGATAGAACTTTTGCATTCTGATATGCGAATTTGTCCTGCCAAAATTCCAAATCATTTGATTTAGGGTTGCTTCAACCGAATAATAGTCTGAAGTCGTACTTCTTTGTTTGTTTTTTGTACCCGTGAATTTATACCCCGTTCCAACACCGACTGTCGGGAAAAACTCCGAACGTGCAACATTGACGTTTGCCTTAGAAATTCCGTAATTATATCGGGCATTTTTGATACTCGGATTGTTATTTAAAGCGATTGCAATACAATCCTTTAGCGAAAGTACCGAACCCTGTTCCACCTTAACTTCCTGCAATGCATAAACTCGGGTAAATGATGTTAAAAATATTGATAATAATAGTATCGTAAATAATTTTGCTATCTTATTCACAGGTAGTTATCCTCATACATAACTATTACGATTAAAATATAATTTTGTTCATTTTCAAACCAACAAATGTAGGATTAATTTACCCTGAAATCTTAATAAAAATATAACAAAAATATACACCGTATTTATTGACTTTTGTGTGTAATTTTACTACTATATCATAGTGTTGAAGGATACATTAATCTTAAAAAACACTATAATAAATTAAGAAATGTAAAATTTTACAGGATTTTATTAAAGTTTTGTAAAATTTCTACCGATATAAAGCAAAAAACGATATGCTTCGGGTTTATACATAATATCGGACTATATCCAAAGTATATACAAACATGCCCAAAGTGAAGTTTGATGCTAATGAAAAAAGTTTGACAATACAATAATAGAAGTGAAATGCGACAAGAAAAGGAGTATGACATGAACAAGAAAACGTTAATCCTACTAGCAATGGCAGCAACTCTTGCTATTCCTTCCGCAAACGCAGCCGGTACGAATATCACCGGTGTTACGGGTAACGGTGGAGTTTACAACATCAACCCTGAGTTTATCGGAAAAGACGGTGGTGCCGGTTTTAGGAAATATAACGATTTTACAGTCGGACAAGGCGATACGGCAAACTTAATGTTTGACGGTTTCCAAAAAAACGGTAAAGATGCAAGTATTACAACCTTCGTTAACTTAGTTAAAAACCAAGTTAACGTAAACGGTGTTGTAAATACAATGAAACAAAACGGTTTCTATAACGGACATGCGGTATTTATTACACCGGGTGGAATGGTTGTAGGAGCTTCAGGTGTTTTGAACGTTGGCAGATTGTCAACAGTTACACCAACACTTACAAAATACAATGAAATTGGTGACGCTTACGATAAATAAACGCAGATAAAACTCAAGCCAATGCAAATGCTTTCATGAATACAGGTGTTTTGAATTTCTTATCTAATTCAAAAACTGGCGGAGCATGGGGTAGCAATGCTGATATTACCGTTGAGCAAGGCGGTAAAATTTTAGCTCGTGACGGCGTTGTTCTTAGAGGTCAAAATGTTAATATTGCAGGTCATGTTGTTAACGGTTTGACTGTAAACCAAGCATATCAAGCAGACTTGTTTAACAATTTGGTTAACACAACAGGTATCAAAGCAGCAACTGAAAAAACTGACGGTAGCCAATTAGTTATTGAATCTGCAAATGGAATGACCTTAACAGGTCACGTTTTGAACAACGATAACGGTGGTACATATATTACAAACAACGGTGCTAACGGAATGAGCGTAGAGGGTGAAGTTTATGCTAAAAACGGCACCGCAAGATTGTACAGCACAGCAGGTAATTTGACAGTCGGCACAACGGCAGCAGCAATCGAAGGTAACAAAGTTCAAATCTTGAACAACAAAGGCGGTGCTTTGACATTAAATCAAGGAACTACAATTAAAGCCAATGAAATTGCTCAAGTTTACAACTACACTTCAGGCACAGGCAAGTTGACTTCAAACGCTACAATTAATGCTACAACTGTTTCTATCAAAAACGGAACCGGTAAAACAGGCGAACAAACTAACAGTGCAGGTATGGATATCGGCGGTAAAATCACTGCAAACGGTGACGTAGCAATTAAAAACTACGACGGAGCAATGAATTACACTGCTAACTTGACTAACGACAACCATAATACAGGTATCGTAAACTATGGTACAGGTATGACAGTTGGCGGAACTATTGCAAACAACGGCACAACAGGTCTTATGAACATTAAAAATGCCGGAACAGGTGCAATGGACGTAACAGGAACAATTACCAACACATCAGCACAAGGTTGGCACTCAGATAAAGTTGACAACACAACAACTTATATCACTAACCGTGGTGCAGGCGGCTTGAACTACTCAGGTACTGCAAATGTTACTAACGGTAATATGGCAATCAACAACTACGCAGGCGATATGGTTGTCAACGGTACTATCAACGAAACTAACGGAAACCTTGGTATCGTTGACAGAACAGGTGCAGGCAGTATGACAGTTGCTTCTGATATCACTGTTAAAAACGGTAACGCTTCCTTGAAGAAAGAAGCAGGCACAACAGGCGATATGACAGTTAACGGAACATTAAACCACAACGGTTATATGGCAGTGTTGAACAACGAAGGAATGTTGAACTTGGGTGCTAAAGTTACAAATAACGGTGGTGCAGTTAAAGATGCTCAAGGCAACTTGGCAGGTGGCTTCTACGCTATCTCAAGAGGTAACGGTACTGGTGTTAACGTAACTAACGACTTCAATGCAACAGGTAACGGCGAAGTTCTTATTAAAAACAAAACAGGTAACAGTGGTTTGAATTACGCAACAAATGCTACAATCAACACTTCTGGTTACCAAGCAGCATTGGTTAACAGAAAAGGTAATATGAACGTTGCAGGTGATATCGCAGCAAAAACAATCATCGTACGTTCAGGTACCGAAAGCGATCCTTCAACAGGAACCTTCACAATCAACGGTACATTGACACCTCAAGTAACTGACGGTAGCTACATCGTTAACTGGTACAAAGGCGGCGACGCTAATGCAGTAAACGGAGACCCTACTAACGGTGCTAAATACTCAGGTGTTGAAATCAGACAAAAAGAAATTAAATAATTCTTTTTGAATTGATATAACTTTAGCGAAGCGGAGGCTTTCAGCCTCTGCTTCGCTTTTTTAATTATCTAAAAAAATTACAATTAGCAAAGATAATCCTTAGTAAACTTCCAATCGTTTTTTGATAAAATAGTTGTGCAACCTAAACAACATGGACAACCTATATAAATTTATGAATAAAAAGTTTTAACCTTTGTTTTAATTTGCATGTTTCTGTTAACTCGTTATCAAAATTGGAATTGTCATTGCTGCAGCCACACCCCTTATCACTGTGAATTAAAAGTTAGACCAGATGGTATCCAAACATTCTGTGTCGGTAATCCTGAAGATAAATAACAAACTATATTTTTAGGTGCTCTACTTTTTTATTGAACTTGTCTTTGTGA
>SFZC01000093.1 GCA_004558955.1 bacterium
AGAATATGTTTCTTTATTAAAATCTCTTATAAGGTCATCCTCGCAAGGATATGAAAATTTATGGCATAACCATTTCATAAACTTTTTCATATTATCTTTGAATTTCTCAATAATCTTGTTTAAGCCTTTGTTTTCTTTTTCTAATTCTTTTATCTTTTTCTGATATTTATGTTCTATATGGTCAATTTTATTTTCGTATTCAGATTTTAAATCTTCTTCATCTTGATTTTTGGATTGTTGCAATAAACAAATAGTTCGTTCTAAATTTTTATTTTCATTTTGTAAACTTTCTTTTTCTTTTACAAACTCGCATTTATTCAAGCCGACTTTCTGCATTTTTGGAGCCTGCGGATGCAACTGGCATTGACGACCGCTAGCCTGAACTGTGAAAGCCTGCTCGTCCCAGGATTTTACACGGTTTCGGCTCATAAAAATCGGTGAATATGCGCCTGTGAAATATTCGTTATTATTTATAGCGTTCGGATTTCTGTGATTTTTAGGCAAAGCAGGAACAGCACTATCTTTCAAATCCCAGATAATATCTTTAAGACTGATTTTTTTATCATCATCTTCTGTAGAACCTTTTGGAAACTGAAAATTGATATTCAGGTCGCTTCTGAATCCGATATAGAAAACCCGCTTGCGTTCCTGAGCAACACCGTAATCTTTTGCATTTACCATTGTCAAAGAAACATCATATCCGGCACTTTTAAAAAGAGTAAGAATATTCTGAACAGCTTCCGAATGTCGCTTTGCCAACATTCCGCTTACATTTTCGGCAAGGAAAAATTTCGGTCTTTTATTTTTTAAGATTCTGATATATTCATAAAAAAGTTTTCCGCGAGGGTCGTCAATTCCACGCAAAGAACCGGCTTCTGACCACGACTGACAAGGCGGACCGCCTATAATTCCGTCAATCTCATCTGGAAAATCTTCTTCTTTTATATTTCTGATGTCGCCGCGTATAAGTTTTGTTTTCGGATGATTTTTTTCAAAAGTTGCCCAAATTGACGAGTCAAATTCATTTGCAATCGGAATTTCAAATCCCGCTTTTTCAAATCCCAAATCAAGACCGCCACAGCCGCTGAAAAGACTTATTACTTTCATCTGGATTCTCCAACAAAAAAAGTTAATTTATTGTAACAATTTTTATGGCTTTTTGCATTAACAAAAATTTCATTTCTACCCCAACGCACTTTCTGCTCGTTCGAAAATCTTTACACACCGCCCAACGCAATTGTTAGTCATTCGAAAACTTTAACGCTTCGCCCAGCGCACTTTCAGTTCATTCGAGGACTTTAACGCGTTGCCCAGCACATTTTCAGCTTGTGCGAAAACTTTAACGTGCTTCCCAACGAAATTTCTGTTCGTGCGAAAATTTTTATTCACTGCCCAAGCCGTTTTTGGTTTATAAAATTTTTGGAAAATGGCTGTCTGCTTGTTGTCGGTCTAGGCATTTTCCCTGTATCATTTTCATACAGAGTTTAATTCCAATTCATTGTAGAAACGGAGGAAACTATCGGGATTGTACATTTTGGCTTTTTTCAAAATGACCAATCAAATTCTTAGCCATTTTTTTTCATAGGAGTCAAAATGAAAAAAATCAATTCTAATATGCGTGTCGCAGAATTGGACACGCTTTCTGACGTTCTTATACGTATGTACAAGGATTCTTCCGCTGCTGAAAACGCGCTTTCCAAGGACACGAACCTTTCGCTCATCATGGCGGAAGTTGAAAAGCTCTCTGCGGACATCACCACGGCAATCAAAAGCGACCGTGTCTCAAGCACTCTTGACGAGGCGGACATTGCGCGCGACGGGATTATCAGGAATCTGGGCGACGCTCTCACAGGCTACTCGGCGATTCCTGTCGCGGCGAAAAAGGATTCCGCCCAGAATCTTCTTGCGGTTTTCAGCAAGTATGGAAAGCAGATTACACAGAAAAACTTTGCGGAAGAATCGTCTTTGATTGAAAGCATGCTTGAGGACTTTGGCGCGGAAAATCTTTCTTCTGACATCGCGGCTTTGGACGGCGTGGGAGAGCTAATTTCGGAATTGCGGACGGCTCAAGACAGCTTCAACAAGGCGAACGATGAGTACACAAAAGCGAGCGTGAACAGGGGCGAAAGCGCGACTTCGGTAAAGAAGAGCCTGATTTCCGCCCTGAACGACAAGTTCGTGCCGTACCTTTCTGCGGTTGCGCCTCTTGCGGACTACAAGGACTTCGCCACAAAGTGCGAGGCTGAAATCATAAAGGCAAACGCGACTGTCAGCGGAAGAAAAAAGACTGATAAGGCTAAGTAGATTTTTGTGATACAGCTAAACATTAAAATTAGCTAGCGAACGGCGGAATTTCATGCCGGATTGAGCTTTTACAGAAAGTTCATCTTGAGTTGGAATTCCGCTTTTGTTTCTTTAAATCTCCACCGCAAAGCACACGCACGCATCTCCCCTTTCGTTCGTCGCGTTTTGCACTTCGATTTTTCCGCCGTGGAGGATTGCGATTGCCTGCGCGATTGAAAGGCCAAGGCCTGAGCCTGCCGTGCAGATGATTTTTATCCGGGTGTTCGTCAAGTTTTTTTCGGCTTCAGTTCAGTTACGACTTTCGCCTCCCCTCCTGCGCTACGCTTCGGAACACGCCTACGGCGTGCCCCAACAATCCCTAACGCAAAAAGTGTTTTATTAAAAAAAAGTATTTACAGAGCCTTTGTTCATCCGCTCTGCCAGATGTGATATACTCAGCTCAGCAAATCAACTTTTGGAGTAAATCGCATGGCAGACAAAATACAGGACGCTTACGAATCGTCAAAGAATATATATGACGGAGTCCTTACGCAGGGGAATTTTTTCAGCAGGATGTATATCAAGCTGTTCTGGAGCGGAACGGATGACAATGAAATCGCGCGGAAAGTCTTGTCATACATTCCTGATGATTTTTCAGGAAAACTTCTTGATGTTCCGGTCGGAACTGCCGTGTTCACGCAGCGCAAATGGTCGACCCTGAAAAATGCACACATCACTTGCCTTGATTACAGCACGGATATGCTTGAGCAGGCAAAAAGAAGGCTTGACGGTCAGGCGCATATCAATTTCATTCAGGGCGATGTGGGAAACCTGCAAATGGACGATGAATCTTTTGACATCGTTCTAAGCATGAACGGTTTCCATGCGTTTCCGGACAAACAGAAAGCATTCCGCGAAACCTTCCGCGTACTTAAATCCGGCGGTGATTTCATCGCCTGCTTCTATATCAGGGGAAAATCAAAAAAGACGGACTGGCTTGTAAAAAACATTCTCGCAAAGAAAGGCTGGTTCACTCCTCCGTTTCAGACTGAAGAAGAACTGAAAAATACTTTGCAGAAAATGTACAAAGAAGTCGAACTTCACGTTGACGGCTCTATGGCGTATTTTCACTGCGTAAAATAGCTTTGACTTGAACAGACAGCAAAGTTTCGTCATAAAATTGTTTCATTAAAAAAACTCCGGCAAGGCAAAACCACTATGGAAGTTTTGGCAGAAATTGTGTATAGTAATTTTGCAAGCAGTAATTATTTTGGGAGAATAAAATCATGAACATTTGGATTCAACGAAGCATTGAACTTGCAAATAACAAAAACTATCTTGACAAACTTTTTGATGTTTACCCGATGATTCCAAATAAAATAAGAAAAATAGATGAAACATACTGGGACAGTATAGTCCAGGCGTTTAACAATAAAGACGATATCTGCTTAATAAAATATCTTCTTTATCTTGATTTGTTTCCAATAAAAGATTCTTATATTCCTTTTCTAAGAAGAGACACAGCAAATGCGCTCAAAAATAATCCAGAAACTGTAAAACGTCTTTGCAATAGACTTTATAAAATGGGACTAGATAAAATCCGTGAAAAATGCACAGAACCAAAAGAAACAAACAGGCAGATTGGACCTCTTTTTAAAAAATGGTGCAAAAATAGCTTCGATAAAACAAAACTCCTCTCAGTAACAGATTTTGAAAAAACAAATGAAAATGCAATTTTAGATGCCACTGACAAAGAAATGATGGATTGGGCTTTTAGGACAGTTAATTACAAACGAAATAAAGGCTTGGACTTTGCAGGTCGTTTTAATGGTAAATACTTAATTGGAGAAGCAAAATTTTTATCTGATTTTGGTGGTCATCAAGACGCACAATTAGAAGATGCTGTTCTTACCCTAACAGCTCCAAATGTAAAGGCTACAAAAATAGCAATTCTCGATGGTGTCTGCTGGTTAAAAACTAACAACAAAATGTACAAAGCAATAACCGAAGAATACTGTGAAGAAAATATAATGTCTGCTTTGCTTTTGAAAGATTTTATAAAAAGTCTGTAAGGAGGCAAAAAAAATGGAACTTACTTACAACGGCAAAAAATCGAAAAAAGAAATCCTGGGAATTCTTCCAACATCATACTTTTCAAAGCCGATTTCAGAAAAAGAAAATATTTTGATTAACGGCGACAATTTGGAAGCATTGCGGATTCTCGTTCACAATTCAAACTTAAAAGGCAAGATTGACCTAATTTATATTGACCCGCCTTTTGCAACCAACGGAACTTTTACAATCAGTGAGGAACGCGCAAGCACAATAAGCTCTAGCAAGAAAGATGAAATTGCTTATACGGATAATCTTCTTGGCGAAAAATTTTTAGAATTTTTGAGGGAGCGTCTTATTTTAGCACGTGAACTTTTAAGCGAGCGCGGTTCTATTTATCTTCATATTGATTACAAAATCGGGCATTATGTGAAAATCATTATGGATGAAATTTTCGGAACTAAAAATTTTAGGAACGACATAACAAGGATAAAATGCAATCCGAAAAATTTTTCACGCAAGGCTTACGGAAACATAAAAGACTTAATTCTTTTTTACTCAAAGGCAAGCAATCCTATTTGGAATGAGCCATTTATTCCATTTTCAGACGAAGATAAAACTCGTCTTTACAAAAAAATTGATGAACAGGGCAAATTTTACACAACAGTTCCACTTCACGCTCCAGGCGAGACAAAAGACGGAGTTACAGGCGGAACTTTCAGGGGAATGTTGCCACCAAAAGGCAGACACTGGCGCACATCCCCTGCAGAGCTTGAAAAACTAGACGAGCAGGGATTGATTGAATGGTCAAAAAACGGAGTTCCACGCAGAAAAATCTTTGCGGATGAACAGAAGGGAAAAAAACTACAGGACATTTGGGATTTCAAGGATTACCAATATCCAGTTTATCCAACAGAAAAAAATCTTGACCTTTTAAAGCTTATTGTTCAGACTTCCTCAAATCCTGAAAGTTTGGTCATGGACTTTTTCTGCGGTTCAGGAACAACTTTGATTGCAGCCCAAGAACTTGGCAGAAATTGGATTGGAATAGACAAATCCGAAAAGGCGATAGAAGTTACAAGAAAAAAAATAACCAAAGAAAATTCTTCTCTTTCCAAAGCAGATTTTGAATCAGTTAATCTTTTAGAAAAACAAGACCAGAATTCGCATAATGAAAATATTCTTGTTATGCAGAAAACTCCAAAAGTGTTAGTAACTGCATAATTTCCCGCCAACCTCTCTCCTTACACCATCACCGCAAAGCACACGTACGCCTCTCCCCTTTCGTTCGTCGCGTTTTGCACTTCGATTTTTCCGCCGTGGAGGATTGCGATTGCCTGCGCGATTGAAAGGCCAAGCCCTGAGCCTGCCGTGCTTCTTGAGCGGTCGCCGCGGTAAAGGCGGTCGAAAACGTGGGGAATGTCCTCCCCGCTGATTGCGCCGGTGTTCAGCACGGAGATTTTTATGCGGTCCTCCTCAAGTTTTTCCGTGCAGAGCGTAACCTCGCCGCCTTCCGCCGTGTACTGGAACGCGTTCTGCAGAAGGTTCGAGACGCATCTCATGAGCAGGAGCGGGTCCGCCTTAAAGTTAAAATCCTCCGCGCATTTCTTCTCCACGCTGAATTTTATTTTTTTCTTTTCCGCAAGAAGCGCGAACCGGGCGGAAACATCGTCGGCAAATTTCCAGGCGTTCACGTCCGTAAGCGCAATTTTCATTTCCGGGGACTCAAAGCGGCTCAAGTCCTGAAGATTCCACACAAGTTTTTCTATTATCGTAAGCTCGGAATAAAGGGCCGCAAAACGCTCAGCCGTCGCCTCAAGGACTCCGTCGTTCATTCCCTCGACCTGCATTTTTACCGCAGTAAGCGGAGTGCGCAAATCGTGCGAGATGTCCTGCATCCACTGACGGCGCAAAGTCTCCTCGTGCAGAAGCCGGTTTTTCAGCTTTTTTACCGAATCCAGAATCCTGTCGAACTCGTTCACACCGAGAGCCGGCATATTTTTTTTCATCAGGTCCGGAGACGAAATGTAGTCCGCCAGCGAGCGCGCCTTTTTTGAAAGCACTGTCGAAATAAAAAGCGAAAGCGCAAGCGTGATTGAAACCGCGATTGCGATTCCGGCGAAAATCCCTTTTTCCATAGTCGAAACAAAAATTCTGTTCGCCTTGTACGCCAGAAACCCAACGTTGTCCGCGCAAAGATAGCCGATTGTCTTGCCGCCGTCTTTTATCTGGACCGGAGAATTAAGAGCCATAAAAGTCGAAAGCGAGCCGACCGATTTTTCAACATCTTCCTGCGTGCTGACCTTTCCTTTTTCAAGAAGCAGAACCGGTTTTTTGTTTCCGTCAAAAATATAGATGTAAAGCGAATCTGTCGTGTAAGGCATCACCGCGTTTTCAAGAGAAGATGAAGAAAGGCTTCCTTCAAGTCTGTATGTCTTTGAGATTGCCGGAAGAATAAGGGCCACAAAGTCGTTTCTTTTTCCAGCATTCCACTCGTTTATGGAACGGCTTACCGCCACCGTAAAAATCCCGGACATTGCGGCAATCAATGCAAACGAAACGGCAACAAAACCTGTAAGAATTCGTACAAAAATTGACTTCATTTTTTACTTTTTTGAATCCGCCTTTATTCCGCTGAACCTGTAGCCGAATCCCCTTACTGTTGAAATCCACTGCTGCCCGATTTTTGAGCGCAGGTTCGCCATGTGGGTATCTATCGTCCGCTCCGAGCCCTCAAAAAAATAGTTCAGGCATTCGCCCAAAAGCTGCTCGCGCGAGACAACCTGCCCGGCGTTCGACGCAAGATACAAAAGAATCTTCCATTCTGTAGACGTAAGTTCAATCGGATTTCCGTCAACGCTAACGCTGTGCCTGCCTTCATCTATAAAAACCGCAGAATTTCCGCTCTGCCATTCGCCCGAAGCCGCGCTTTTTCCGCCGTCAGATTTGCCGGTTCGTCTTAAAAGCGCGTGAACACGAAGAACAAGTTCCTTTGCAGAAAAAGGCTTGCAGATGTAGTCGTCAGCGCCAAGCTCAAAGCCCAGAATCCTGTCAGGCTCAGAGTCCTTCGCGGTCAGAAAAATCAGCGGAATGTCACTCGCAGC
>SFZC01000014.1 GCA_004558955.1 bacterium
AAGTTCGAGGAATTGAGCGACAAGCATAATTATTATTCCGAGTGGGTGGGCATACCTTGCAACGCTGTGACATTTGAAAAGGTTCAATAACTTCATCAATCTGAGTTAAATCAAACCCGAATTTTGAATCCAAATGCCCTGTTTGTATGTATTCGTGAGTATGGCATTCAATTCCCGGAGTAATTCTCAACAAAATATCGGCAACTTTATTTTTAGATTTTGCAATTTCATTCAACAAAGCAAGTTCTAAAAAATTATCAACAGAAATTCTGCCGACAGCCAAATCCAATGCCAAAGTCAATTCATCAAAAGATTTGTTATTACCATTAAATAACACTTTTGTCATATCAACACCCGCATTATAAACAGTGAAAATCTCTCCGCCTGAAACAGTATCAAAGCCGAAGCCTTCTTCTTCCAAAATTGCAGAAATTGCACTTGTACAAAGAGCCTTTGAAGCGTACATCATACGAGTTTTCGGATATTTAGCAAAGGCTTTTTTATAATCCGCACAAATTGCACGAAGAGTAGCCTCGTCAATCACATATAAAGGAGTTCCAAATTCTTCAACAAGCGAAACAGCATCGCAACCGCCAATCTCAAGATTTCCTTTTTCATTGCGTTTTAGGGTAATTGGTGTTATTGATTGGTTTGAGCTTGTTAATGTCATTTGTCGTTCCTTTTCTCTCATATTTATAATATCATAATCAGGGTTTATTTTATAGTAAATTTGCGTATTTAGTAAGAAAAATATTTATCAAAATCAACATCATCAAAACTGCAGAGCAAAAGATAAACCTCGTCATCTTCGTCCATACGTTGAAAATTATATTCATCAAACTTCCAATATTTTGGATTCATGCCTGTTGCTCTGACGATATTTTTATCTTTCAATATTGCCAATTTTTTCTTGATAACATCAATCGGAAGTCCAACGAGTTTGGCTAATTCTACTGCGGTTATTCCTTTTTCCGAGGAATATTTTTCCGGCGTTAAAAACATTAACTCTAACCCGATGGCTTTCAAATCTTTATCTTCTTCGTTTTGGGTATGGTTCTCCATACTCACATGATAACTTAAATAAGCCTTAGATATATCCTTTGTTTAATTGAATTTTATCAAATTAATTCAAGACTTAGTTTAATTATTCTTCGTCTTCGTCATCTTCGTCTTTTTTAATTTTTTCCAAAACAAGTTGTGCCATTTCTTTAGCAATAACTTTTTGGGTATCTGCAGGACAGTTTTGTAACATATTCATCGCTGTTCTCAAAGTAGTGTCAATATCGTACCATCTACCTCTGCGATTGTCGTCAAGTCCTGAACCTACGGCATTGATAATATCGTCAACCGCTTCAAATTTTTCATCTTCGATATTGTGTTCAATAATAATTTTAATAAGGTTTAAAGCAACCCTGATTTGAGTTTGGTCATCTGTTTCTTCTAAAGTTCTAACGGCTTCTGATAGCACAGGGTCTTTGTCATACCAACGTCTGTAACGGTTTGAGTATTCTTCTTTCATAACGTTCTCCTTTTATTCTTATATTTAACCTTGTTTAAATGTTACTCCTTTTGTTCCTTTCGGATATTGCCAATCGATATTTTGCTTTTCGCAAGCAATTCTGCACGCTCCGCACTCCAGGCAATTTTCATAATTTATGATAATTTCCTGACGCCCTTCGTTCCACTCGTAAACCTGAGCCGGACAGATATAAGTACAGCATTTTGTTTCGCAAAACTTGCACTGTTCACTGTCTTTTATTTTAAGGTGCGAAACCTCGTCAGGTGAATATTTTAATGTATATAATTTTTTATCTATATTCATATCAAAATACTCCATACAAGTCTTATCACGGCAACAATATCCTTGAATAACTCCGTAATTTTTCTGTCCGTAAACAAACTTTTGATAAACTCTCGAAACATTTTACGTTTCGGAACACTGTTGACAGTCGTAAACATTTCAAAAAATGCATTTACTTTCTTCATATAATAAGAAAAGAACGCCATTTTTCTTGAATGTGCAATGTCCATTAATTCTTTATAAGTTTTCAAATCCTTCAAAACAAAACATTTTTTAAGCTTCTTTTCATAAGATTTCAAAACTTTTTTGGAAAAATCGTTGAGATTTAAAGCTTCTATCGCCGTTTCAGCGGCAAGTTTTCCGCTAATCATCGCAAGGTTAGTACCTTCCCAATGTAAATTATTAACAAGCATGCCGGCATCTCCGACAATCAGAACCCCGTTATCAACGAGTTTCGGAACTTTTTTGTAGCCACCTTCAGGTATCAAATGTGCAGAATATTCTTTGAGCGTTCCGCCTTCAAGCAACGGAGCAATGGTCGGGTGCTGTTTCAATTTATCCAACAGGTCATAAGGTTTAATCTTTTGTTCGGTTAAATCGTTCAACGTCACCCCAAGCCCTATTGTCACAGACTCTTTGTTTGTGTACATGAACCCAAGCCCCATAAGTCCAAGCATTGAACCGCCAAAGAGTTCGACTATCGCACCTTCCTCATCTTTGAGATTAAATCTTTGATTAATTACCTCTTTATCAAGTTTTATAACCTCTTTAACACTCAAACCGACATCTTTCGGTTTTAAATCTTTTCTTAACCCGAGTTGTCTTGCAAGCAGTGAATTTACCCCGTCCGCAAGAATTACGATATCCGCATAAAAATCTTCAAGCTCTGTTTTAACCCCGATAACCTTGTTTTTTCTTTTGATAACCTCACGAACTACGGTTTCTTCAACCAAAACGACACCCGCTTTTTTCGCTTCATTTGCCGCCCAACGGTCGAACTTGCCACGAATTACGGAATAACTCGAATTGTCATTTTTTCTGTACGAAATTGTCGTAGAATCCTGCTCTCCCAAAATTGAATAATTGTGAAGAACAGTTCGTCTTTCCACAGGTGCTTCGGTTTCAAAATTCGGAAAAAGTTCTTTGGTCGGTTGAGTATAAATCGCACCGCCAAAAACATTCTTACTGCCCGCAAACATTCCACGTTCAATCAGCACAACCTCTTTACCACTTCTTGCAAGCGTAATCGCACACGCAATACCGGCAGGTCCTGCTCCTACAACAATTACATCAGTTTTGTTTTCTTGTTTCAACATATATAAGCAATCTCTTTTCCTGATTATACACTAAATTTCACCGATTGTAAAATAGTTAAATCGAACTAATTTGGGATAATATTAAAAAAGTTAAAGTCAAATTGTAAAAATAAGTAAAGTTTTAGCAAAAAAAACTTGCCTTTTGTTTTAGTATGAAAGAGAATACATGAAAAACGGTGTGAAAAATGATTATTAACAATTCAATGAATTTTCGAACAGACAAGCGAAAGTATAGACAGGGTGCCCAGGCTCCTAATCCGGAGTCCCAAAATTTCACCCCAAAAATCGCATTACAGAATAACTATCACGATATTAAGAGACCTTTAAAACAGAATCCACATGATTTGAGTTTTAAAGGTCTTTCTTCATTCGGATTATATAAACGAATGGATAAGGTTTACAGCAAATCAGAATTTTTGGAATTTGCGGACAAATATCTTGGTAAAATGGGAAGAGAACTACTGGAAGATATTACGGTAAAGAATAAAGCAAGAACCGAAAAGCTTATTAAAATCGACCCAAACGCCCCTGACAAAATTATTGTCAGTAAAAAAACAATCCCTCATCTTGCACTTGACGGTGTTCTTTATCCGTTCAAAATATTACCCGGGGATTTGCTAAACGGCACGGTAGAATTACTAGGAAAAGTTCCAGGCTTAAAAAACTGGTCTGCCGAGATGTTACAAAGACCACTTTTCAAAAATATCAGACAACGTTCAAAAATCGATTCAAAAATTAACTCGTTGACAGGTCTTTTAACCTTCCGTGATATGAAGTTAGACAGTGCTAAAAAATCTCTTGCCAAAGAATTAGGCAAAGAGGTCAGTGCATTAACTCCTGAAGAAGTAGCTCAAGCGGAAGCAAAACTTCAAAAATCTTTGGAATCAAATCTTTTCCAAACTTTTCTAAAACAATTTGACCCGAAATCGGGTAACTACGATACAAAACACGAACGTGCATTAAACAGACTTGTTTCAGGTATGCCGCCTGCAATTTTCTTGGCAAACGATGCTTACAACTTGTCAAGAATGATGGACGATGACCCGAAAGCAGCAGAAAAAGAACGTAAAACAAGATTTAAGCAAGAAACCAGCAGAATTTTGACAAGCGGTTATTTGACTTTAATTACAATGGGTGCTTTCCAAAAATTCATCAATAAATCAAAAGCCGGAATTGTACTAACAACAGGTATTACGGTTTTAGTTACCGAAATGTTTTCACGTTTGTCTAACGGCAAACACATTTCTCGCTTAACACCTGAAGAAGCAAGAAAAGAAAACGAACAAAACCACGCACCTGAAGCAAAAATTAAACCACAACAAAATCAAAATATTTCTTCAACAGGTTCTGCAACTCCAAACGTAAAACCTAAAGAACAACAAAAACCGTTACTTTCATTTGATACCTTGATGAAAGCTTCTGCGGTAATTTTGGCTACAGGTTACGGAATAAAAGGTTTTAAAAACCTTCCGATGGTTAAAAACGCAGCTTTGAAATATTTTGAAAACATAAAACTCAATGATGCAGAAAAATTCGCAAAACTCGGAATAAAAGACGTAAACGCAGACAATGCGGTAAAAACATTTGAAAGCAAAGTCTTATACAGACCGTTCACGGATTTGTACAAAAAAATGACATCAGTTCCGTTCCAAGTTGATAAAGCAAAATTTGATGCGGTTATTGATGTTCTTGACGATTACGACACAAAAATCGCAAGTATGTACAAAAAAGTCGGACATTCCGCAATTAAAAATATTAACGGAAAAGAAATTATAGACTTAGGCTCAAAAGACAGAACTCTTCTGCTAAAATTCTTCGGTAAGGAAATTGATTTGAACGTCAAACCGTTTGTAAACTTCGTGATTGCACCGTTCAAATTTATGTGGAATACGGTAACCCTTCCTTACTGGATGGTGGACGAAAAATTACTAAGCGTATTCAAAAAATCGAAACCAAAAACTCCGACAAAAGATATCGAAGCCTTAGCAAAAAGTTTTGATAGAATTTGCAACCAAGCGTTAAAGAAAAACTTAAACAAAGAACAATTCAAAGACTACTTGCAAGTGAACTTCTTGAAAGCCTTTAACTTGGATTCACTCTCAAGCGTATCAAATGCAGAATTGTCAAACCTCGCAAAAACAGCCGCATCAGTTGCCACAATTTGGTTCTTGATGACAGATAACTACAATATGGTAATGTTGAAATCAAACGGTAACGACAAAGACGGTGCTAATACAAAATTCAAAGAACGTTTTGTCCAAGAAGGTTCAAGATTGTTCTACCAAACATTGTTAATTGACTTATTCAACTCAACCTTCAGAAACCAATACAACTCTTCATTGATGGGTATGAGTTTGGTAACTTTGGCAGATACGACACTAGGAGAAATGTTAACAAGAAAATCAGTAGGTACGGCATTAAAGGCTCATACAAGAGATGAATTGATTGATATGGAAACAAAACAAAACAATTCAACAGGTTTCAAGAAAAAATACTACAACTTTATGCAAAGATTGACGGGTAAACGTTCAATCAAGTCTTATGAAGTTGATTCAAAAAATAACCTGACCCAAACTGCAAATACCAATATTCCGACAATTACGGGAAATAAAGATATAATATTTAAAGATGACAAAGAAGTGTTTAGCGATTTTACCGCAAAATTATAGGGGTTATATGTAGTTCGGTTAATGAAAATTTACAAGGTTAGACAAAAGTCTAACCTTTTTTATTTTTTTAACAGATTCTGGATAACAAGAAAAAAATCCAGCAATTTTAATTGCGTTGATTTTATCTTATTCAGAATCTGTCAGTATAAATGCCCTATTTTCCCAATCTGATTTCATCAAAATCTATATAAATTCTATATCCGAGAATATCACAAATCATTTTCATTTCGAAGCAGCATAAGGATTCATTTTCTAAGATTAAATCACTGAAACCTATCCCCGAACTTGACAAACATGCTATAATTAATATTATGAGTAGAAAAAGATTATGCCTGATTTTTGTTTTTGTAATACTTTTCGGAATTCCAAAAACCTACGGGCACGCTGATGAAGAATTATTTAGAGCCGTAGATGTTAAAAACGGAAGCACATTGTCCGTTGTCGATTGTGTTGCCGTTGCGTTCAAAAACAGCCCCAAAATTAAGCGTAAAAAATATAATTTAGATATTGCAAAATCTAATCTCGGAATCGCCAAAGCTCAATATTTTCCCGTCATAAACGCAGGAATAGGATTTTTTAACGAGAACAATTCCGACAATATTTACTACAATTCTCACTATCGAGAATTGCCTTCTATCGGGGTTTCCGTTAACAAATTGATTTGGAATTTCGGCAAAACCACCGCATACATAAAAATGGAAGATTTTTATAAAATTGGAGCAGAATATGAATTTATTGACAGTTTGTGTTCAACGATTTTTGACATAAAAGCCAAGTATTACGCCTTGTTACGGACAAAAGCGTTTAAAGATATCGCACAATATAATCTAAAATTGAACGAGGAATTTGTAAAACTTGCAAAAGCAAAAAACAAAGCGGATTTAACGACCGCAGAATTAAATTTGACAGATGCTAAAGTTAATTATATTGATGCCCAAAATGCTTATGAAAACGACCGAGTGAACCTCACAAATGCGATGTATTTGGAAAGTGAACCCGATTTTTCAATAAAACCGACTCCGACTTTTGATTTTGACGGTAACAATTTAGAAAACCCGACAAACTCACTTACAAAAGATTTCCCGACAAATAAATTTTCATTTACTCGAGAAAATGTGGTTCAACTTGCTTATGACAACAGCCCCGATTTGAGTGTTTTAATCTCGACCAAGCAGGCAATGGAACAATCGCTTTTGTATATAAAACGAACTTATTTCCCTGATTTGACGGCTAATGCGGGATATGGATTTAACAATTCAAATCAAGCAACAAACAACAGTTTGCAGATTGGTGTTAATTTGTCATCTTCCGTTAATTTAATGGAATTAAAACACAATTTAAAAGGTGCAAATGCTCAAGTTAAACAGGCGGAAAACGAAATTTTGCTTTTCAAAAAGGATTTATATTTTGAATTGAGCCGTGCGTTTAACAATTTTGAACGTGCAGAAAAAGAGATTTCGACAACTAAAATTGAGGTGGTTCAGGCTTTTGAAAATCTTAATACCGTTCTTGAACAATACAAAAATAACGAACTCAATTATGTTGCCTTGCAAGAAGCAAGAAAAGACTATATAAAATCGTTAAACAATTACGCAGAAAGCCTATATGACTACAATTTGGCACTAATTCAGGTGGAAATGGCAACCCACATTCACCTTGCGGATATACATCACAAATCGGAACACGCAATGAAATACCACTTCCACGACTTGGTAGAAAACCTGAATAAGGCTCTTGACTGCGATGAACACGAAACGAAACCTTCTCACAAAGAAAAACTATAAGAATTTTTATTTTGTGAAAATTTTATGCTTGACAAAATGTTAGGCTTACCTTACACTTATGCCAAAGGTAATTTTATGACAGAGAAAGAAGCATTATCCTCCGGGCTAGAGGACTACATAGAAGCAATTTATATCGCACACTTGAACGACACACTACTAAAAGGTGCTGCACTTGCCCGCAAGCTCAATGTTTCCAGAGCCTCAGTATCGGAAGCACTCACTAAGCTTGTCGCCAAAGGTCTTGTGCATTATTCAAGTTATGAAGCAATCACCCTAACGAACACAGGACTTGAACTTGCTCAAACAGTTTATAATAAACACCATATTTTAAAAGAATTTTTTGAAAAAGTTTTGAATATTCCGTCAGGTGAAGCAGGTGAAAATGCTTGCAAAATCGAGCATATAATTTCGCAAAACATTTTAGACAGAATGATAAAATTCACAAATTTTATACAAGAACACCCCGGAATAATCTCCGAGTTTAAAGAGGAAAATTAAAAAATGACCAAAATATCTTCAATCGGAAAATTTTTAGACCAACCGATTTTAACAGCAAAATTAAATAAACACATGTCTGAAATTTTGACGATAGGTTCCGGAATATTTTTAGCAAAACAACTCCACGAAACACCGGAAAAGGAATGCCTCAAACACGGTATCAAATCGGCAATTATTTTAGGAGCGACAGGGTTTTCTGCAATAAAAGCTCCAAAAATCGCAGCCTACATTACAAAAAAAGAAATGACAAAACCATTTGCTCAAATAGTGAACGACAATGTACAAATTATTGATAACTATTTGCAAAAGAACAAGTTTTCACAAGAAATTACAAAGGTTTTGGAAAAGGCAAAAGGAAAAATTTTATCTGTAAAAGAAATTGACAAAATTAACACACCGGAACACAAAGAGTTTTTGGACAAATTAATTCCACCGCCACAAAATATTCAAGCAAAAGATATTTTTAAAGAAATAGGTTGGCTTTCACTATACGGTGCAATTCCTGTAGGTGGTGGCATTGCTGGCGGAATTGTTGCTGACAAAGTGACAGAAAAAAATTGGAAACAAAAAGTTCCTAATAAAATCAAAGAAGGAATTTATCAATATTTGGCAAACATTTTTATGTGTAACATCGGAGCAGGTGCAGCACTCGGGATTTTAGAAAAATTCAACATCAAATCTAAATCCGCAAGATGTATCGGTATGGTAAGCGGAATTTTGTTGACAGGCGTAATCGGCGGAAGCTATATCGCAAACTTTATCGGCAACAAAATCATCAACCCGCTTATTTTAAAAGAGCACAAAAAAGAAACAAGAACTCCCGAACTGTTAGACATTGGATTGCATTCGGACGACATCGCAACCGTTTCCTTACTTTCAGGTTTAAAATGGATTGAACCGTCACTTCCGTTGTTATATTCAATTTCGGGATATCGTGCAGGCATTGGCTACAGAAACGGTCAAGCCCAAAACGAAAAAGAAGCTCATTTTTTACGACAAAAGTGTTAGGTAATTCTAACACTACCTTATTTTACATTACCAGTAACTGTACACAAAAGGGGCAAATTGCTCCTTTTTTTTCTCGTTCACCGTCAAATCAGGGATTTACTTGAGTTTTTAAACGGGCGAAGTGAACTAACAATGAAGTGTATGCACATATAAGCGATTTGTTTGCCCGTCAATCACACGCATAATATCCTCGTGGAAACGTTCAAACTGTTCTTTTGTACAGCAAACTTTACCTTTTACTGATTGCAAATTTGGCGGAAATTTTGTAATTCGTGAATTTTGAACGGAACTAACATTATCCAAAATCAAATCTCCGCTGATTTTGCCGACATTTTTCAACAAATCGTCTTCATCAATCCCAAACATTGAATAAGGCACGATAATTCCGCCTTTTCCCGTGTTATAAGAAGGTTTGTAAGTACCAATTTCAAGCAAACCGTCATCAGTTTGTTTAGTTTTCACACCTAAAAACTTAAAGATTTCTTGCGGATTATTTTCTTTAATTACTCTTACAAAAGATTTCTTTGTTTGCGGGTCAACTTCATTCAACTTGTGGGAAATCTTCAAAGCAACACTTGCTTTCGGACCTTCATCAATCACACCTGAGGCACAAGAAAGTTTTGAAGCTTTAATATAATTTTCGATTTCGTCACACAAATTCAACGGTACAATATTATTATTTTCCACCCCTTGAATTTGGTCAATTTTTCCACGACAAGAAGTCATACCAACCATTGGTTCCCACAAATTATATTTATTTCTTTCCAAATAAATATGAAAATCACCGTCTTCCAGTGCGGCGGTCGCCTTGTCAACACTTGAACGGGTACACCAGTTTTTACAACTTAAAATTTCAAGTTTGTTGACATTTTCCTCTTTGTGTTGCTTATCGTGAACAAAAGACGGAATCTTCACCCAAACCGATTCTTTTTCAGACAACCCCATATCAATCAAAAGGTTATCTCGCAATCTGTGCGTATAAATGTCAATAAACGAAGGAGCAGAACACCTTACCGCACGGTCTTTCGGCAAGATATTTTCAAAGCCTTTAATCGTTTCAAGTAACGCCGTTTCATTTAACGGAACTGGGATATGGCGGTTATTGTCGCTAAGTTCGCCCGTTACAGCATTCCAAATTACAAAACGTAAAGAATCATCATTTTTTAACTTTTTATATAATTCAGGATTAAAATTTTCGCCATTAATCTTTTTATATTCAAGATTGTCAACATCTAAAAAGTTTTTCCATTTCTCCATGCGGTCAACTCTTGCTTCGTTAATTTTGTCAATGGAAAATTCTCTTATATCTTGCGGAATATAACTTTTCCAGCGAATTTTTGATGCCTGACTACGTTTAAAATCAGGGAAGATAGTTCCATTGTCTTTTAATTGTTCAAGTGCTTCAGTAATTTTAGATGCCGAAAGTAAACTTCCGTCAACCTTGTATTTTCTTTTGTTGCCGTCAATAATTTTGGTTGCCAAATACTGAAATGTCGTTTTGTACATAGACGGGGCGGATTGTCCAGTAAAACTAACGCTGTCAGCAACAGGTTGAGTATGTAATTTTACGGAATTATTTGTATAATTTTGAGCCACATTTTGTGATCGAATTACTCTAAATTGGGGTATTATAGCAATAGACATGTTACCTTCCTTTTATATTTTCTTGTCATTATTTAAAATTCGTCAACAAAAAAATTTGCTAGTAGAAGAAAATCTAAGTTCACGTTTTGTAACAAAAACAAAACATTTTCGCAAAATTTTATATTTTTGGATTTTAATACCCAAAAGGGGGAAATATGACAGAAATAAATTTTACATCAACTTATAGAATCCCAATTTCTCAACCTGGGGTAAATGCAGCAAAAAAAGTAAAACTAAAAGAGTTAATCGGAAGTTATCCTAACGGTCTTATCGGTAACAGCAAAGTAGGAAATGCAAGAGTATCAGTTGCGGACAGTGAAGACGAAAACTTTGTAAGAAAATTGAAAACAATCGGCTACAAAATTTTCCAAAAATTTGAAGGCGAAAATATAGAAAAAGACAAGTTAGACATTTATATAAAAGAAAAACTTGATACAAGAAATTACAACCAAATTGGCAAAAACAAAAAACGAATGAACCGAGAATTAAAAGAAAAACACAAGTACGAAAAGAGTTTCAACGATAATGCGGTTCAAAATTCGACAGAAGAAGGACCCCAAAAAATTTCACAAAACTCGGCAGAAATTTCAAAAGCCGACAAACTCCGCCAATCTCCAAAATACCTACAATATAAAGAAGAATACGGCGAAGCCTTCGCAGAAGCGGTATTTTTCGGTATAAAAAAATAAAAACAAATTTAAATAGAATAAATTTTCACTAAAGTGCTTGGATTACAAGTCTGACATTGATATCAGCAACAGAATTTAAAGCCGTTGCCTTATCTTCAGCAGTCATTGCTTCAAGCATTTTTAGTGTTTCTAAAGACTTTAAAACCAATGCAGGGTTAGAAGATTTCAATAGCTCACGCACCGCAAATTCATTCTCGGTAAATTCAAGTGCAGTAAACACAAATAAACTTTTTTCGCCCAATTCCTCATCTGCCAAAGCATACAAAATAGCATCATCAACAGTTGATAACAACTTTTTAATATCATAAATTTCTTGCTTTGTATCTTTTGTTTCATCAAACAAATATTCATCATTTTCAGTCAAAGTCGAAAATTTATCCTTTGCCGAAAGCAAAACAACCGACAAAGACGGGGTCATTTTTTCTTGTTTTAACATTGAAATAAAATCATACAAACGAAAGTCAAACACTTGCGAAAGTCCTAAAATTTCGCCAAGTCCGCTAATTATCGAATTAAAAACAAACAACCCGTTTTCTTTATTATTGTTATAAATCTCAAACAAATCCGACAAATAAAGGAGTTCACCTGCAATATTGTCAGCCATTGAGGACGTTTTCATGCCTGCGATAATTTTATCGGTTGCATTTTTATTGCCATAAGCCACCAAAAACTTCACCGCATCAAGTTTTTCAAACTCATCATCAGAAATCAGTTTTGCCAACGCCTCATTATAAACCTCGACATCACCTAACGCAAAAAGTGCTGAGGCACAATTCCCGCTCAAGCACGGATTTTCGCTGAACGCATAAGCTTTCAAAAACTCAACGGCTTTTTGATTTTTGGCTACCTCAAAATACTTTGCACAGTAGATTTTTTCTTCTTCCGTACCGTTTTTAAGAAGATTTAGTAATTTTTCCGATAACTCCTCACCACCGAAATTTACAAGATTTGAAACAATAAATTCCTCATAGGACGGGGAATAAAACTTCAAAAATTGTAACAAATTCAAATAATTTGATTTATTGCAAACTTTGTTGAGCCTATCGGCAACATTACGTTTGACAAAATCAAACAAAAAATCTTCACTTGCCACAAGTTCTGAAAACAAGTTCGTATCAGGTTTATTCACAAGATTAAAAGCGACAGCTTCAAAATCTTGCGGATTTTTACCCGTAAGTTTCTTCAAATCGTTGTTCATAAATAAATTTCCTAAAAATTAGTCAAGATAGAACACTGTAATAACTTTGTGACGTTCTTCCGCATACTGAACTGCATTGTGTAAAGTTTTACTTGTGTGAGAAAGGAAGCAAATCAACTGGTTACATTCGTCAATAATTTCTCTGTTACAAACTCTTGAAGCATCAGCCAAAGTCATCATTGCTCTATCCAAATGTTCTGTAATATTAGGAACACCGATTAATTGATTTTGAACATCAGAAGGTTGTTGGCTGATAGTTTGCGGCAAAATTACGCATAACTTGTCAGGATTAGCCTTCATCGCACCACGAATAGCAGCAGCGTTAGTACCTGAAGAACCGCCTGATGTAATGATTGTATTATCTTGCATAACCAAAGCTGTTGCAAGAGTTTCAATCATTTGCTGATGAGTGATTGGAAGATTACGACTTCCGATAATTGCTATTTTCTTTGCCGATTGTTTTATTGTAGCCAATTCCATAGCCAATTCGTCCACTGTATTAGGTTCATTAGATTTTACGGTATCTAAATCATCATCTATTGGTACCACGATTGACTTTTGTGCGTCATCTTGGTTATCTGCCGAACTCAATAAAATTTCCATATCACTGTCTGTCATTTTTTCTTTTACCTTCTGATTGCATTAATAACGTTTTTAAACTATTCTAGATTATAGCATATATTTTTTGATTTGGGAAGATGTCATGGAAAATTTATTAGAAAATCTTAATAAGGAACAAAAAGAAGCAGTTCAAACCACGCAAGGACCTCTATTGATACTGGCTGGAGCAGGCTCGGGAAAAACTAAAGTTTTAACAACTCGTATTGCGTACATGATTCGTAACGGGGTAAATCCTCGCAACATTTTGGCTGTAACCTTTACAAACAAAGCCGCAAAAGAAATGAAAGAACGTATCGGTAAAATTATCGGGGAAGACACCGTAAAATACATGTGGGTCGGAACTTTCCACGGGATTTGCGGAAGAATTTTGAGAGAAAATATCGATAAATACAATACCGCTACGGGTAAACATTTAGACAAAAACTTTACAATTTATGACGATTCGGACACAAATCAAATTATCACAAGAGCAATAAAAAAATTAAATCTTGATGATAAAGTTTATCAAACAAAATTGGTTAAATCCGTAATTTCAAACGCAAAGAACAAAATGCAAGATGCCACAACCTTTGCGACTTATGCAAGAGATTTTAAATCGCAAAAAATTGCAACAATTTATGAAGAATACGAAAAAGTATTAAATAATAATAACGCAATCGACTTTGACGATATGTTAATGCTTACGGTTAAATTACTTGAGCAAAACGAAGAGGTTAGAAAGCAGTATTACGAACGATTCCAACATATTATGGTCGATGAATATCAAGACACAAACATTGCTCAATACAATTTGGTTAATATGCTTTACACAAATCTTTCAAAAGATATTCCGCAAGAGCGTTCTCTATGCGTTGTAGGTGATGTTGACCAGTCAATTTATTCTTGGCGTGGTGCTGATTTCACAATTATTATGAACTTCCAAAAAGATTATCCTAATACAAAACTTATTAAACTTGAACAAAATTACCGTTCAACGGCACACATTTTGCACGCTGCAAATGCAGTAATCGAAAACAATAATGAACGTGTTGAAAAAGTTTTGTATTCAAACAAAGGCGAAGGTGAAAAACTGAGTTATTATACCGCAAGTGACGAGGCGGACGAAGCAAATTATATCGTTAGCAACATCAAACGCACTGCTCACGGCAACTTCAACCAATTTGCGATTTTATACAGAACAAATAACCAATCAAGAGCCCTCGAAGAAGCCTGCATGGCAACAGGTGTTCCGTATAGAATTTATGGAGGTACAAAGTTCTATGACAGAGCCGAAGTTAAAACCATTATTTGTTATTTAAAATTAATTAATAACACGGACGATTCACAAAGTTTACGCCGAGTTATAAACATTCCAAAACGTGGAATAGGCGATACAACAATTAAAAATCTCTCAGATTTTGCAAATTCAAGAGATATCAGCCTGTTTGAAGCAATAAAAGTTTGTGATGAATCAGAAATCACACCGAGAACTTGTGCAAAATTAAAAGAATTTGCAGGACTTATTTTGAAATTCAAAGATGCTCAAAAAGCATACTCCCTCAAAGATTTCGTAACTCTTGTTATCGAAAAATCGGGATATCTTGCGGAATTACAAACGAAAGCGGCAACCGACCCTGATTTTCAAGATGATATTAACAACCTGCAAGAACTTGTAAACGTTGCGGAAGAATTCGTACCTGAGGAAGAAGACAACTTGCTTGGTGAATTTTTGCAACAGGTTGCACTTGTATCAGACCTTGATTCAATGGAAAACGAAGCAAACAACGTTACAATGATGACTTTGCATGCAGCCAAAGGTTTGGAATTTCCGACTGTATTTATTGCAGGCATGGACGAAGGAATTTTTCCGAGCCAAAGAACTCTTCAAGTGCCGTCAGAAGTCGAAGAAGAACGCCGTTTAATGTATGTCGGAATTACTCGTGCAGAAGAGAAATTGTATTTGGTATCAGCCAAAAGACGTCAAACTTGGGGTGAATACAGATACTATAATCCATCAAGATTTATCGAAGAAATCCCGCAAAACTTGATTGAATCAATGGAATCAAGTAACGATTTCGGACGTTCTTCAACCTTTAGAAGTGCGGTATCAAGAGCAAAAGACAGTAGCTCAGTTTCTTCATCACCTGACGGTTACGTTCGCCCGTCAAGCGGATTTGGTGCAAACTTTACTGCTCCGAAAAGACAAGGCTTGTCAAGAACGACAGTTACCCCAAAGCCGTCAATTTCTTATTCAAATGAAAACCGTACAAGTTCTTCTTACGGATATTCAAAATCGCAATCAAACAGAACTCCACAAAGAACAATGATTGTTAAATCGGCAATCAATAAGAAAAAAGAAGAAGAAAAAATTGCAGCATTTTTCAAAGATAACGCAATTAAACGTATGGCAGAGGAACGTAAAAAACAACGTGAAGCCGTTGAACGTGAAACTATCGAAAAACAAAAATTGCACGAACAAAGTAAATTTATTGATAATGCCTACGAAATCGGACAAAGAGTTTTCCACGAACAACTCGGTATAGGTCACGTTACAGATGTTCTAAATGTCGGAAACAGCATAATGTACACAATCGACTTTGGCAAACTCGGCAAAAAAGCAATGGATGCTTCTTACGCAAAATTAAAGAAATTCTAACCCTACAAAATATCCAACGGGTCAACATCAATAGTCATTTTTATGTCTTTTGGTGAATTTATTTTGCTCAAGAAACTTGAAACAAATTGATGACCTTTTTGCTCCAATTTATTTTTAATAATAATTTGGAAACGATAATTGCCGTTCAATTTTTCAATAACGCACGGTGTAGGACCAAGCACATCAAGTCTTTCGCCAAATCCGAATTTTTCAATCATGGTACAAAGTCGCAAGGCAATTTCCTGTGCGGCTTTTTCAGCCCTAAAGTTATTCGGGGAACTCAAAATCAATCTGATAATTTGGCTAAACGGCGGGTAATCAAAATCTTCACGGGATTTTATTTCTTTTTCGTAAAATTCCGAATAGTTTTGAGATTTTGCACTTTCAAGTGCATAAAACTCAGGATTATACGTTTGGAAAAGCACACGACCCTTAAATTCTCCACGTCCTGCACGTCCTGCCACCTGCGTAAGCAACTGAAAACCTCTTTCCGAGGCTCTGAAATCAGGCAAATTGAAACTTGCATCTGCCGAAATTACCCCAACCAATGTAACATTAGGATTATCCAAACCTTTTGCAATCATCTGAGTACCGATTAAAATATCAATATCACCCTTTTGGAAACGTTCCAAAAGCCTTATGTGTTCGCCTTTTCGCACCAAAACATCACTGTCAATTCGTTCAACCTTATAATCAGGGTACAAATCTTTTATATATTGTTCAATTTTTTGAGTTCCGGTTCCCGAGTTTTTCAACCCCTCAAATCCACAATTCGGGCAAACGTCAGGGAAATATTCAACGTGATTGCAATAATGGCACTTCAACATATTATCTTTTGCGTGCCAAATCATCGGAACTGCACAATTCGGACACTCTATAACATGTCCGCAACCCTGACACTGGGTAAAAGTCGAAAAACCACGGCGATTTATCAACAAAATTACCTGTTGTTTGTTGTCTAAAGTTTCTTTTATCGCAGTTTGTAAAGGTTTTGAAATCAAACTTTTGTACGCTGCCCGTCCGTATTCCTGCATATTAATAACCGAAACAGGTGCAACCTTCGCATTGTTATAACGTTTCAGCATTTCAAACAAATGGTTTGAATTTATCGCCCTATAGTAACTTGAAATATCAGGAGTAGCAGACCCCAAAATTAACGGGCAAGAATTAAATTCGGCTAATTTCCTTGCAACAAGCCTTGCATCATATCGAGGTGCAGGTGAAGATTGTTTGTATGCACCTTCATGTTCTTCATCAATAATTATCAAACCCAAATTTTTAATCGGAGCAAAAACCGCAGACCTTGCTCCAGCAAGAATTTTAATCTCGTTTTTATAAAGTTTTTGCCAAACGTCATACCGTTCACCCTCCGAAATACTGCTATGCCAAATTGCAACATCCTGAGTTCCGAATTTCCTTGCCAAACGTTTTGTCAACTGCGAAGCCAAAGCGATTTCAGGTGCAAGGAATAAAACATTTTTACCCGCATTAATCGTGTCATCAATGAGTTTAAAATAAACCTCAGTCTTTCCGCTTGCCGTAATACCATGAAGCAGAATTTGCGGAGCTTTTTCGTGTTTAATTTGGTCAGAAATTCCTTCATAAACCTTCTGTTGAGTAGGCGAAAGTTCAAACAAATCCTCTTTTTTATCAATATGCAAAATCTCTAAAGGATTGCGATAAACCTGCTCATCAGTAAGTTTTACGCACCCTAAATCGACAAGCTTTTTCACGGTTACACGAGTAGTTTTAACTTTTTTTTCAAACTCAATCAGCGGCATTTTGCCAAATTCTTTGAGTTTTTCCAAAATCTCAAGCTGGCGTTTGGTTGTCCCGTCAACTTTTACAAACTCTATGATTTGTTCAATTTTCAATGATTTCTCAATGAGTTTCAACGGAATTGCGGCATTCAAAACAGTAATCAAATCCACGCAATAGTAATTTGCCACCCATTCCAAAAGTTTCAAATATTCAACAGAAAACAAAGGTGTTTCGTCTAAAATTTTAGAAATTCGCTTTGCCCTGATTTCAGGCGGTAAATAATCCGAAAACCCGACACAAAAAGCGTTTATCAAACCTTGACGTCCAAACGGAACAAGCAAGGCTTGCCCGATTTTTATGGTATTTCGCATCTCTGGCGGTATTGCATAACTGAAAGTTTTAACCCCTAACCCACGAATATTCACCAAACAAACCGCATAATTTTGCGAAACAAAAGAAGGACTACCAGCATCTTCGACAGGCTCACGTTTTTTCAAGGTAAATTTCTTTTTGTTCGGAACCTCAAATAAACTTTTTTGAACGCTATCTTCCATTTTCGACAATCCTTCTTTTATAAAAAATATCAGTTAAAACAGACAAAAAGTCGTCTATTCTTCCATTTCGCCTGCCATAAACTCTTGTTTTGCAGATTCAATCGCTTCTGTCAAAATATCAATTTGATCAGGAGTGAAAGTTACACCTTTTTTAGTCGGCAACCAAGTTGCTCCATCATCAGTTGTATAAAATATTCTCATATTTAAGTAACTTTTGCCTTTATATTCACTTATAGAAATTTGTAATTGTTCAGTATCTGATCTTTCGATAGTTGCTAAAATTTTTGCATCTGCCATAATTATCTCTCCTTATATAATTGTGCTCTCATATCTTAACATAAAGACTTATTCTCGTAAATATGCTATATTAATAAACAAATAAGGATAGAATTGATGACAAACAAAACACAAGAAATGTACACCTACGTTATAAATTTATTTCAAAAAGAACTGAAAGATAAAGCAAATAAATTGGAAAATCAAAGAAAAATTTTCGCAAGCCTTGCAAAGTTTTTTAAAGCGATTGCATTTTTGGGCGGAACATTTGCTATCCTAACCTTTTTACTTATTTTATTGTCCTTTGCCTCTATGTATTTAGGATTTTCTCAATATGCTTATCCTGAAGGAATAATCTTCTATGTACTATTTATCGAGGTGGCTGTATCTTTTTGCGGGTGGTTTTTGCATACGATTTTAAACAATATATTTTGTTCAAAAGTTAAAAATGAATTATACAGTCTAATTTACCAATCATTAGACAATAATCTAATTTACTACCCTGGAGGATTCAAACTACCAACTATACTTACTCAAATTGACAATATATTTTTCAATAACAACTATGGTTTTGACATTGATATAAGCGAATTAAACCCAATGTTACCTTTCTACCATTATATAAGAGTTGATGACGTAATTACAGGTTCATACGAAGGACATAGTATTAAAATCATCGAATTTAGTTTGATTGAAAGACATAGAACTCGTACCTCAGAAGGTAGAACACACACTACCTATATCAAAGTTTTCCAAGGGGTACTATTAAAAACAACAATGGAAAAATACATCAACACTCAAATTTGCATTAATGCTAAAAACAGTTCAACAACACACCCAAGTAGATTTCAAAAAGTAAATTTAGAATCTAACGAATTTGAAAAACTGTTTGACGTTTATAGTACAGATCAAATTGAATCGAGATATTTTTTCAACACAAAAATGATGGACGATTTTATCAAACTTCGCAAAATCACAGGTAACGGTATAAGCGGATTTATAGACGGGAACTATGTAAAAATATTACTCCATACATCAAAAGATATGTTTGAACCGGATATTAATAAACCGGTCAATGACCCGAATACATATTTTGACGTGATTTATCAAGCAAAAACAATTCTTGATATTATTACAAAATTAAATTTAGATTCTAAAACAGGGTTGTAGATTTTTGTTCAATATAGAACACGATATTCTTGGTTTAAAGTAGGTCACGGCATTGCCTGACACGTAAAATTAACGTCGTTGGTCACGGCAACGTCTGATATTAAAAAAAGCGAGTGACTTATTTAAGTCACTCGCTTCAAGTTTATTCAAGCCTTTAATTAGTGGCAGCAACTGCAAGCGCCGCATTCACACATAATAGCTTTTTTCGCTTCTTCCAAACGAACTTTGATACGTCCGTCAACAGCGATACCTTCACCTGTTTTTTCAGAAATCAACAATGGGTTGATATCCAATTCATCGATGAAGCTGAAGTCGTGAACTAATTGAGATAATCTCAACAAGGTTTCTTCGATTTGTTCCATTTGAGCAGGAGTTGTACCTCTTGCACCTTCTAACAATTTGTATGCTTTAACTGATTTAATCATTTCTTTAGCATCAACGTCTGTCAATGGAGCAATTCTGAAAGTTACGTCTTTCATAACTTCAATGAATACGCCACCCAAACCGAACATCATCATTGGACCGTATTGAGGGTCTGTTGCAATACCGCAAACCATTTCTCTGTTGCCTTTAACCATTTCTTGGATAATTACACCTTCAAGACCGTCAATCAAGCCTTTTTCAGTCAATTTAGCAATCAAGTCACGGTATTCTGCTCTTAATTGTTCTTCAGATTGAATGTTAACTCTTACACCGCCAACATCTGTTTTGTGAGAAGTTGTTTTTGAAGTCATCTTCATAACTACCGGATAGCCGATTGAATTACCTACACTTACAACTTCTTCTTCAGTTGTTGCGAAACCTGATTTACAAACTCTAATACCGTAAGCATCAAGAACGTCAATAGATTCACGAGTTGTTAATTGCGCTCTGTCTTCGCTCAAAGATTGTCTGATAATTTGTTTTGCTTTTTCTCTATCTACGTCAAAGCAAGGAATTTTACCTTCAGGTCTTTCCATCCACAATCTTTGTTGATTCAATCTATTCAAGCCGTCAGCTGCTTCTTCAGCATACATAAAGAATGGCATATTAACATCCATATCTGACAATGCTGAGAAGAAATCAGACTTAGTCATAAATACACCGATAACAGGTTTTTCAGGGTGTTCAGCCTTAATTTCCATCAAAGCTTTAGCAACATCAATATCTTTTAAACCTAAGAACGGTAGATAAATTGTGATAATCATATCAACATTTTCATCGGCAATAACTGTTTCCAATGTTTGCTTGTAGTGTTCGATTGGAGCAGATGCAATCATATCGATTGGGTTTTTAACTGATGCAGCAGATGGTAAGAAGCTTCTCAATTTGTCTTTTGTTGCATCTGAAATTTTAGCCATTTGCATACCATATTCACAAACAGCATCAGTTGCCATAATACCAGGCCCACCTGAGTTAGTGATAATTGCTACTCTGTCGCCTTTTGGAATAGGGCAGTTAGCAAAAACTTTTGCAGTTGCGAACAAGTTTTTCAAAGAATATTCTCTGATAACACCTGATTGTTGCAACAATGCGTTAGCGGCTTTATCAGCACCTGCCAAAGAACCTGTGTGAGAAGATGCTGCAGAAGCACCTGCTGCAGAACGTCCTGCTTTCAAAGCTAATACAGGTTTTTTCTTAGAAATTCTTGATGCAAGCTTTCTGAAGTTTGCAGGGTTTTGGATTGATTCCATATAAAGAAGGATTTGTTCAACGTCTTCTTCATTTTCCCAATATTCAAGAGCAGTTTCTGCGTTAACATCTGCTTGGTTACCGATTGAAATAAATTGAGCAAAACCAAGGTTAAGGTCTTTCAAGATATTCAAAATACCGCCACCTAAAGCACCTGATTGAGAAACGAAACCAATGTTACCACGTTCAGGTAATGATTCTGCGAAACAACCGTCCATACGAACGTCAGGGTGAGTGTTTACAACACCTAAGCAGTTAGGACCAACACATCTCATGCCATATTCTCTAACTTTAGCCAATAGTTGTTTTTCAGCCTCAGCACCTTCTTTACCTGTTTCTTTAAAGCCGGCAGTGATAATACAAAGACCTTTAATTCCTTTTTCGTGACATTGATCGATTGTTGAAAGTACGAATTTAGCATTTACAACGATAATCGCCAAATCAACTTCACCCGGAATTTCAAGAACTGATGTATATGCTTGCAAACCTTCAATAATTCCGCCTTTTGGGTTTACAGGGTAGATTTTACCGTTAAAATTGTATTCTTGTAACCTTTTCATAATATCGGAACCGATAGTATGTTCTTTTGTTGAAGCACCAATAACCGCAATGGATTTTGGCTTCATAATTTTGTCTAAATTGTTCATTTAATCGTCCTTTCTTTTTGTTTACTTTTTATCATTTATTATTTATTTCTTACCAATACAAATCAAATTTTTGTTCAAATCTTTCCATCGCACCAAGTACCGCATCTTTTAGGACAGGAACTTTTTGCATAAAATGATGAACCCAAACCTCATAATTCTGTTTCGCATCTTTAGAATTTTGAACAACTATTGACATAAAGTTTTTATTTTCAGGGTTGTTTTTTACGATAACATCGTATGGTTTTTGGTTCATGTCAATACCTTCAATAGCCTTGTAAAGATTTGTTTTTGTCTTAGCATTTATGTTTTGAGCAACTTTAAATGTGCCGTTAAAATTTGTTTGATTTTGTTGAATGTTACTTACTTGCATAAAAACCTCTTATGAATATCCGTTGACAATCCATTCTCTAACTCTTAGTTTTGCCCCCAGATTTTCTGCGATTTCTTCGCATTTTTTAACATCAAGACGACGACCTTTATAACCGTCAACGATTGAAGCATCTGTTTTTATTCCTGACTCAGAACACGCTTTGATAAACTTTTTAACTTCATCATAAGCATTTTCAAACTTCGGACAGGATAACTCGTCATACTCGGCAGACGTTGAACCGTTCAAACTTACCGAAATTTCATCAACTAAACCTACCAATTCAGGTACAACATTTCTTTTGTAAACGAAATTTGCATGTCCGTTGGTGTTTATTCTGATTTTCACGTCAGGGTAAGTGTCTTTCAGATATTTTGCAACTTCTTTCAAAATTTCCAATTTCAATAACGGTTCACCATAACCGCAAAACACGACTTCTTTTGATAGTTTAAACTCTTTCAACTGAGAAATAACGTCTTGTGCGGTAAAATCTTCACTATCTAACCATAATTTTTGACCGCAAACATCATCTTTATCTTTTCTCAGGCAAAAAATGCAATCATTTGTGCATCGGTTTGTCAAATTTATATATATTTTATTTTCCAGTTCATAAACTAAAATATTAGCCATGTTATATCCTTTAACAACACTAATATTATCATACACACAAAAAATTTTTACAAGTGATTTATTATTGTTGATAGCGAATTTTAACCGAAATTTAAAAATAAAATTTAACAAATTTTTAAGAACATAATTCTAAAAATTAAGCCCAAGGTTTTATCAAAAATTTAATTGCACGACCTTGAATATGCTCCGTCATTGCATACTCAACCTTTTCAAGCGGCAAGACCGCCGTAATAAGTTTTTCCACCTCAACATCACCTGATGCGATATATTCTAACGCTTTTCTAAAATATTTCGGAGTATGATGAAAAACGCTCATCATTTTTATGTCGCCGTAGTGCATTTTTGTGGTATCAAAAGTAACTTTAGAACCTGATTTACACCCGCCGAAAAAGTGAACCGTACCACCCGGACGAACGCAATCAAAAATTTGTTCCCAAATTTCGGGAAGTCCGACACACTCAATAGCAACATCCAACCCTTTGCCCTCTTCCGAAAAATCCTTGAAAATTTTGACAGGATTAGGATATTTTTTCAAATCAATAATTTCATCTGCGTGTGCGAAATCTTCGGCAGCCTTAAGTTTCATCGGATTACGTCCCGCAACGATAACTCTTGCTCCCATCAATTTTGCAATCCTTGCAAACATCAAACCTATCGGTCCTATTCCTATAATTCCGACAGTATCACCCGCTTTTATACCTGTTCTTT
>SFZC01000094.1 GCA_004558955.1 bacterium
TGATGCTCACGCAACTTATTCTATCAGGAGTTCTCGAAAAGATAAGGAAAATGAATTGATTGCGTTGATGCAAAATATTGTTGACGAATTTAACAATGATTATCAGGGTATTGCGACTGCAACAATTACTTTTACTGAAAAAATGCCAATGTTTGAAAAAAATGATGACGATACAGTGCCGAATATGTTTGAAAAAGTTGCAAAAGAACTTGGCGTAGAACCTGAAATTTCCTCTTTTCACGCAGGTGCGGAAACTCATATTTATGCAAACAGAACCAATGCTAAGGGTGAAAATTTCTCTCCGTATTTGATTGGTTTGGCTACGGTTTGCAATATGCACTCGGCTCGTGAGTATGTGGATTACAAAACAATGATTAAAGGGCAGGAATTGTTGAAAGCGTTTTTTGAGGCATTTAACAAATAATGCACTTGGTAAAGTTGAATTTGGCAAGGAATTGCCTGAAATATTTGATTAAATTATACGGGATAAATGAGATATTTATCCCGTTTTATACTTGTCCTACCGTATGGAATGCCGTGCGACAAGCGGGTTGTCGTGTGGAGTTTTATCATATTGATACTAACTTTTTGCCTGTTCAACATTTTCCAAAAGATGCTTTTATTTTATATACAAATTATTTTGGATTAAATACTGAAAATTGCAAAAATTTGGTAAAAATTTATCCGAATTTGATTGTTGATAATTCACATTCTTTTTTCAGTGAATCTGTCGGACTTGCGAGTTTTAATTCCTTGAGAAAGTTTTTTGATGTGACAAATGGGGCATATTTGTTTGTTGAAAAACTTTTGGAGAATGATTTTGAACAGGATAATTTATATTTGCCGAGTGTGAAATTTAATCAAAATTATCCTGAATTTTTAAATAATGAATTGCTTTTAAATCAAGAAATATCAATAAAAACGTTATCTGAAAATGTACAAAATAAGATGAAAAATATTGATTTTTGTTTTGAAAAAGAAAGAAGAATACACCTTTTTAAGCAGTATGAAAAAATCTTTCAGGCAGACAATGAGATTTTCTTAATGCTTAGTGACGGTGAAGTTCCATATTGCTATCCGTTTTGTACCTCAAAGACAATTTATAATAAAATCTTTAATGAAAACGGCATAATTTTGTTAAAATTATGGAAAAATTATCCTAAAAATTTTGAAGAATATTATTTGAACAATACTGCTGTAATTCCGCTTGATGATGACGATTTGGCAAAGAAAATAATTTCTGTTTTGGGTTAATTTTTTATGAAAAATTCCTGCGTTTCATCAACAAAACTATCGGAGCAACAAAGAAACATGCGATTGCAAAAATTCTGAAGGTGTCGATGTAAGCCCAAAGAGTTGATTGCTGCAATAGTTGATTGTAGAGCAAGCCTTTTGCAGTATAAGCTGCTGAGGCTAAGTCGGTATTAGATAAGAAACTTCCAGTGTAGGCTTCCAATCTTTCCATAAAGGCAGGGTTTAATTCGGTCAATTTTCCGACCATCATATTTTGGTGTACTTGTGAAAATCTTGAAATACATGTCGTAACAAGTGAAGTTCCGACAGCGGCACCAACGTTTTTCAACAGGTTTTGAACCCCGCTGGCGTTTGTCAGTTGTTCGTTTCTAAGCGTTCTGCAAGACAATTCGACAAGCGGAACCATTGCCATAATCAGTCCTAACCCGAAAAGGAAGTTCGGGAAGGCGATGTTACCGAGTGCAATTTGCAGGTTGATATCGCCAAACAACAAGCCGCCCAATCCAAGTATGCAAAGTCCCGAGATAACCATTTTTCGTTCGCCGATTTTGGTTATAAATATTGCACTGAATACTGTTGCCGCCAAACAGCCCGCGCCTCTCGGTACCATTGAAATACCGCTTAAAAACGGAGTGTAGCCCATCATTTGTTGTAACATTGACGGCAAAATCGCACTTGATGCCATCATTACACCCATTAAAACTATTTGAATTACCGTGCCGAAGAAAAAGTTTTTATCCTTCATTACCGACAAGTCAACAAGAGTATTTTTTTCTTTGATTTGTGTAATCAGAAAGATTATGCCTGAAATGCAGGAAATGGCGGTCATCCTCGGCATCGTTACCTTTATCCAAAACAATTTGCAACAAAACTAACCAAACCGCAAGGAAGAAAAATCCGAGACTGTCGAATTTCAGTCCGGATTGTTTTTTTGCATACGGAGGATCTTCCAAAAGTTCTTTTGCCGCAACAAGTACCAAAAATCCGATTGGTATATTTATGTAATAAATGTACGGCCAAGACCAGTTTTCTGTAATCCAACCGCCGATTGCAGGTCCGATAATCGGAGCAAATACGATTCCCAACCCGAATAACGCCATTGATTGCGGTCGTTTTTCTTTAGGAAAACTTTCCATCATTATAGATTGTGATAACGGCAAAATCGCACCGCCGCCGATACCTTGCAAAAATCTTGATAATACCATCATAATCAACGAGTTTGAAATTCCGCATAAAAATGAAGCAAAGGTGAAAATTATAATACTTAACATAAAGAAGTTTTTACGTCCCATAAATTTACACAGGAAATCAACTGCAGGGATAATGATACCGCTGGCAATCAGGTAAAAGGTAATTACCCAAGTAACTTCGTTGTGGCTGCAGGAGAATGAACCTGCCATATACGGCAAGGCTACGTTTGAAATCGTTTCGTCCAGTGCATACATAAAAACCGATGCCATTAACGGTATTGAGATTAACCAAGGGTTTTTTGACGGGTGCCATTCTTCTGCTTGTGGAGCTTTTTCTTGTTTTATAACTTCTTCGCTCATTTTTTTTCTTATTTCTTTTTTATTCAAAAACTATTTTACTTGTCTGCTCAATTTGTTGTCTGAAGGTTCTAAGACTTGAGATGACTTGTTTAATTTCTTCATCTGAAATTGTTGCTTCGTATTTTTCTATTGCAGGTTTTAGATTTTTTAGAATTGAATAGTAAAGCTCTTCACCTTTTTTCGTAATATCAGCAACTTTTATCAATTTCCCGTCACGTTCTGCAACGTGGCGTTCCAATAGTCCTTTATCTTCCAAGGCCATAATAAATCTGCCGGTGTGAGCTTTTCCTTTTAGTATCAATCGTGCCAAATCCGCCTGAGATAAGCCCGGTTTGGCAATGATTGTATCAAGGATTGTAAATTCATCAATGGAAACCTCACTTGTATAAGATTCTAACAATCTGCGAGCGTTTTCGTGGCAAACTCGTGCAGTTAATTCAATTTCGTAGGGAAAACTGTTTATATAAAATTTCTGTTTCATACTTCGTCCTCAGTTTAGTAATGTTAATGTATATATCTTTGCATAGATTTATCTACTTGTCAAGACTGATAAATTGATATTTGTGGTTTAAACAATTTCGTGATGTTTTTATTTTGTGAAAATTTAAAATTTAAGAAAACGAAAGGAGAATTTTATGACAACAGTTGAACCTATTAGGGATATTGAACATTTGCACAAATTAGAAAAATATTTTGAAAAGAAAAGCCCGAGAGATTTGTTATTACTTACTCTTGGGGTAAATTCCGGCTTGAGAATTTCGGATATTGTGGCTCTTAATGTTGGCGATGTAAAGAATAAAAATTATATCCAAATTATTGAAAAAAAGACGGGTAAATTTAAAAAATTTCCAATAAATTCCAAGTTAAAACCTTTGTTTGCTGAATATACGAAAGGTAAAAGTGCGGAAACACCTCTTTTTACAACGATTTTTAATAACCGAATGGATAGGTTTGGAGCGTATTATATTTTGAAAACGGCTTGTAAAGTTTTAAATTTTCAGGAAAAAATAGGAACTCATACAATGCGGAAAACCTTTGGTTATCACCATTATCAGAAATTCAAGGATGTTGCAATTTTGCAAAAAATATTCAATCATTCGAGTCCGCAAATAACCTTGCGATATATAGGAATCGAACAGGATCAAATTGATGACAGTTATAACAATTTTATATTATAAATTCTTAGAAATCTTTGAGATTTGGACTTAAGTATGAAAAATTTACAGAAATAGCATAATACAAACACAATGAATTAAAATAAAAATTCAAACTTAAATAAAAATAAATAGATGCTGTCTCTTAACTTTTTATCTATATTGTAAAGATATGAATTTTAACCTATACAAAATCATACTACCACAAACAAAATGAATTTAATTTTTATAATAAGAAATTGTTACAATTACGGTTTTTGCGATTTTGACCTCTAAAAACGAGATATATCAAGCCTTTACCGATCTTAACTTTATAGATAAAAAGTTAAGAGATTAAGAAGTAAAAATATGATATAGAGCATTGCTAGAAGGTATTTTTGATTGTGAACGAGTGTTTGCCAATAAAAAGTATAGAAGAGATTAATTTGATAAAGGATTTGTATAAGAAAAAACACCAAATCCCTGAACTTGTGATGTTTACGTTGGCAATAAATACCGGTATTGATATTTCCGGCTTGTTAAAACTTACTGTGAAAAATGTAAAGGATAAGTATTATTTGGAAATTTCTCCAAGAAAAACAGTGCCTGTCGATAAAGAAACAAGAACTTTGATTTCGGGTTTAATAAAAGATAGGGATGCTTCTGAAATCTTGTTTAAAAACAGAAAAGGTAAAATATTTGACAGAACCACTCTTTATTCTTCCTTTAAAGAAATTTGTTCGGAATTAGGTCTGAGTGACTTTTATTCGGTTGCATCTTGGCGAAAAACGTTTGCCTATCATTATTACAAGAAGTATAAAGACTTATCGTTTCTGATGTGGTTATTTAACCAGCATTCAGCCGAACAGGCTTTGAAATTTATTGGTGAAGCAGAAAATATGAATTTGAGATTTAGAGAGGGGGTAGGACTGTAAAGATGCCTAAAATAATTCACTATTTTTATGATGATATCAATATTTGGGAGAAAAATGCAAATCCTAATTTTAGAATGTGTTATGCCTCTTGGCTAAAGTATTGTCCTGATTACGAAATAAAACTTTGGCATACTCATATGCCTGAATTTCAAGAAATTTTAAAACAATCTAAATTTGTTAGAGAATGCTACAAACGAAAGATGTGGGCTTTTGTTGCTGATTATATCAGACATTACGCATTGTTTAATTATGGAGGCATTTATTTAGATACGGATGTACAACTAATTAAAAATTTTGATGAATATATTGAAAAACCGTTTTTCTGTAGTATAGAAGGTGATTTTTATAATAGGAAGAACTTGTTGGAATCTGCGGTTATAGGAGGAAAAAAGGGACATTCTGTATTTAAAGACATGCTAGATATTTATAATTCGGATGAAATATTTTCTATTAATTATTTTATAGATCCTGTAGTTTTGACCGAATATGTTGCTAAAAAATATGGGTTTGAATTTATTGAATATAACAATGGATATGAAGAAAAAGCAAAAGAATATTATAAGACGACTGATAAATATCAATTAGAAGACATTGAATTGTATCTAAATCAAAAAATAACAAAAATTAAAGATACAGATATTGAGATATATCCTTCTGAATACTTTTGTCCTGCTTGGACTGCTTTTGGAGAAAAAGCATTTACTGATAAAACGGTTGCTATTCATTGGAATCAAAGTTCTTGGTGGAATAATTCAAGGTCCATTACAGAAATAGAAGCTTTTCAATATAAAAATCCTGTAAAAAGATTTTTGTATTGTGAGAGTGAACGTATTGGAAAGTTATTTACTTTTGCTATTCCGAATAAAAATGTTCGCAGACAAATGAGAGATAAAATAATAGAAATATTAAGATAAGGAGAAGAAAATGGCACAAAAAGTTGCAATGATTACAGGAATTACCGGACAAGATGGTGGATACTTAGCAAAATTTTTATTAGAAAAAGGTTACAGAGTTATCGGTTTATATCGCAGAGGTGCTACTGATACGTTTTCTAAACTAAAAGAACACGGTATCTTTGAACAAGTTGAATTAGAAGATTTTGAACTTTTAGAATTTTCCAACATTTGTAGATTATTAAAAAAATATGAACCGGATGAATTTTATAATTTGGCGGCTCAAAGCTTTGTCGCTGCATCTTGGGAAGAACCTATTTACACTGCACAAGCTGATGGAATGGGGCCATTATACATTTTAGAAGCAATTAGAGAGTTTTCTCCAAAGACTAAATTTTATCAAGCTTCAACTTCTGAAATGTTTGGTAAAGTTCAAGAAATTCCTCAAAAAGAAACCACTCCTTTATATCCTAGAAGCCCATACGGTTGTGCAAAAGTAATGGCTCATTGGATGACAACAAATTATAGAGAAAGCTTCAACATTTTTGCTTGTTCAGGCATTTTATTCAATCACGAATCTCCAATGAGAGGAAAAGAATTTGTAACAAGAAAAATTACTGACCATTTTGCAAGATTAGCATTAGGATTAACTAGTGATGCTTTAGAATTAGGAAACCTTGATGCAAAAAGAGATTGGGGATTTGCTGGAGATTATGTAGAAGGTATGTGGATGATGTTACAACATGAAACTCCTGATACTTATGTATTGGCTACTGGTGAAACTCACCCAATTAGAGATTTTGTTGAATTATCTGGTAAATATGCTGGATTTGATATTGAATGGCAAGGAGAAGGTGTTAACGAAATTGGTATAGATAGAAAAACAGGTAAAACTGTTGTAAAAGTTAATCCAAAATTCTTTAGACCAGCAGAAGTTGAACTTCTAATCGGAGATCCATCAAAAGCAGAAAAAGTTCTTGGCTGGAAAAGAAAAGTGTCTTACGAAGGACTTTGTAAAATGATGGTGGAAGCTGATATTGAAAGATATAAAACTTCTTTAAATATGCAACAATTACAATATGTCAAATGTTAAGACAGCGTTTCTCAGAATCTTTAATTAGTATAAAAAGTAAATTAAAAGAGGTAGAAGACGCCGAAAGAAATATTCTTAAAGAACTAAAGAGGATTAATGGATAGATGGAAAGGTATAAAAAGATAGAGAAATAGTATTAATTAAGGAAGGTTGTAATGAAAAATATAACTGTAATAATACCTGTTAAATACAGTGATATAGATTATGTATTAAAAAGTATCAAATATATTAAGAAAAATATTTTGCCTGAAAAAATTGTTATTATAACTTCAAAGAAAAATTTAAATATTGATATCATTGAAACTTCTGATTTAGAAATTCTAGATGAAGATGAAATTTTAAAAGATTTAAATTTATCTTCGGTAAAAAAATATATGGCTTTATGCAAATTAGATCAAAATGCAGCAGGATGGTTTTTGCAACAATTTATAAAATATGCTTATGCCTACATTTGCAATAGCGAATATTATCTAAGTTGGGATGCTGATATGATTCCTTTGCGAAAAATGATTTTTTTTGATCAAGATACAGGCAAACCATTTTTTACACTCAAAAAAGAGTATGTTTCTAGATATTTTTATACTATACAACGCTTATTGGGTATTAAAAAACAAATAAAAGAATCATTTATAGCCGAGCATATGGTTTTTAAAAAAGAGTTCGTACTAGAACTAATAGAAAAAATCAATTCTTCTAATAATGCAGGAAATAATTTTTGGCAAAAAATTATTAATTCGATGCTACCGACGGAAGATGTTTATGCTTTTTCTGAATTTGAAACATATGGAAATTATATATTTGCTAATCATTATGACAGTTATAAAACAAGAAAATTAAACATGTTAAGACATGCAAAATATTTTTTGGGAGATAATCCTGATAATAATACACTTAAATGGGTTTCGAAGTCATTTGATACTGTTTCGTTTGAGCATTTCGACAAGGCAATTTGTAGTACTTTATTTCTTAATAAGCTTGTTCAAAAAATAGTTGCTTTTGATAGATTACTTAAAATTGTTTATAAATTTTTAGAAAAAAAATATCAAAAAAATTTATCTGAATTTGATTATTTCTTTGGTGACAAACTGGCTTATGAAGAAGATATTAATAATAGTAAAGATAATTTTAATCGCAAAAGACATTTATTTGTTGATATCGGTAGTTTAGCAGAATTTGATCATAAAACAGGAACAGAAAGAGTTGTACGTGGATTATCCAATGCTTTATTAAATTCAAAAAATTTATATTATACTATACATTTGGTTTATTCAACATCAGAAAATACGTTTAATTATGCACATACATATACTAAAGAAAAATTTAATATAGATGATGGATTTAATGACTCTACCCAAATTTCTTACCAAAAGGGTGATATTTATTTTTGTCCTCATTTAGATTTGCATAAGACAATATCAATGCAAGATACTTTAAGAGACATGAATAGCGAAGGAGTACATATTGGTTTTATTTTGTACGATTTAATCCCCATCGTATACAAAAATTTACCACCAAGTACATTTGCTGAAATATTTCCTAAATATTTAGATGTTGTTTTAGAATCAGATTTTATAGTTTGTGATTCAAAACAAGTAGAAGCGGATTTAGCTAAATATATATTAGAAAATTGTCCAAAAAAATTACAATATATTACACTAAGTCATATACCATTAGGTTATGATATTGATCAAACATTACCCACCAAGGGCCTAAATGATGACAATATTAAGTGTCTAGAAACTCTGTCTAGAGGTAAAACTTTTTGTTCTATTTCAACAATAGATAAAAGAAAAATGCAAACACAAGTATTAAATGCTTTTGAATTGTTATGGAATTATAATTATGATGTAAACTTAGTATTTGTAGGTAAATCAGGTTTTGATATGGATATATTAATTCATCGTATTAAAACTCATCAAGAATATAATAAAAGATTATTTTTTCTTGAGAGTATTAGTGATGAATACTTAAATAAAGTATATGAAGCTTCAGATTGTTTAATAATGGCATCTGTTGCAGAAGGATTTGGGCTTCCAATTATTGAGGCTGCTTCGAAAGGCTTGTCATTATTATTAAGAGAACTTCCTGTATTTAGAGAGATCGCAGGTGACAATGCTATCTATTTTACAGGTTTACTGGACAATGATTTGGCAAAGGCTGTTGCAAAATGGATAGAATTAGATGCTAATAAAAAATTACCATCTGTTGATAATATAAAATTATATACGTGGAAAGAAGTTGCTGATAATTTTCTTCAGCAACTGACATTTAAATTATTAAATAAAAAAATACATTCAAAACACATTTGTAAAATAAAAAATTTTCACGTAGAACAGAATAACAAAATCAAATTATCATCATTAGAGAGAATTTTCTCAATAAAAAATCAATATGGAGTTGGGAAAAAGCATAAAGTAATAACAATAATGGGGATAAAATTCAAAATTAGAATGTAA
>SFZC01000015.1 GCA_004558955.1 bacterium
ATAACAATAAAATTACTGCAAAAATTTTTCTTATCATAATTACATTGTATCACGAATTATGCGGAGATTTTTATATGGATAAAAATTTTTTTGTCGTGTTATAATAACTATCGAAAGAGAGTTTATGAAACTAAAACATGTAAAATCAATATTGAAATTTTGTTTGACTTCGACTGTGCTTTTGGCGTTTGTCGGAGCGTTGCCGTTTGTGATTTATTTGTACGTTTTGCCTTATGCGGTGTCTAATCCGAAGGTTATAAATTATGCTGAAAATATTGTGGAAAAAGCATATCCTGAAACAAAAATTGAAATCAAAAATCCATATTTGAAAACTTCACTCACTCCTGAGGTGGAGTTTGGGGTTGAAAATCTTTCGATTTATACAAAGAAAAATCCTAAAATTTTAACGGTTCAAAACTTTGATACTTCTTTGTCATTAAAGGAAATTTTAAAAAAGAAAAATATTATTATAAATATGGTCGAGGCGGAAAGTATTTTTGTTGATGTAAATAAACTTTTGGCACTTTCGTTCTTTACTCAAAAACAAGAACCTCAAAAATCGGAGTATTCCGTTGATATTTTTCATTCGACATTGGGGGTGAAAAATCTTGAGGTTTTGTACGCACTTGATGCCAAAACCAAAATGAAATTAAATGCCAAAAATTTTGGAATAACTCCACAAAAAAATAATAAAAAAATCGCTTACGAGGCTAATCTTTTTGTGACAAAAGATAAGGAAACTATCAGGCTTTCGGCGGTTGATGATGATAAAGTTTCTTTAAAAAATAATGAAAAAATTGTTATAGAAAACGCAAAAATTTTGGTCGAAAGAAGAAACAAAGCAAAATCTACGGTTAATTTGAAAGGCTTTTTTGACAGCAAATACAATTATAACGTAAATTTGCGTTCTAAAAACTTTCAAATTCCTGAGGTTTTGAGTTTGTTGAATACTCAAATTATTGAGAATAATATTGGCGAACAGTTGGTTTATTTTAAAGATATTTCGGGAAATTTTGACTTTGATGTTAATGCGGATAATAAAAATTTGAACGGTTCGGTTAAATTGAACAAGCTGAGATTTAAACTCATTCCGCTTATGGATTTGCCGATTTTGTTGACTCACGGAGATGTGAAATTTGATAATTATAAAATAGATTTGAAGAATTTTAAGGGTTACTACAACGACAAACCCGCAAATACAATGGATTTTGGCGGAACGGTTAAAGATTATCTCAAAACTATTGATACCGATTTGACTGGAAATGCTATTGTTGCCGATGATTTTGCTAAAAATTATCTTTCAAAAATGATAAATTATCCGATTAGAATTAACGGAAAAGCGGATACTCGGGTTATGTTGAAGTCAAAAAATAATAAAATTGATTTGACTTGGCTTTATATGTTCAAAAAAGGCAACGGATTTGTTATAGACGGCGAAGAATCCGTTATGAATGACGATGCCAATCGAGTTTTGGCGGCAAAAATGCACTTTGAAAATATGTTGCTGAATATAAAATCTTTGGATTATTTTGCCGATAGAGGCACTGTTGACGGCAAAAAACTGAAACCTATCAACATTGTGAGTATGAACGGAAATATCGATTTTTCTAACGGTCAAACTTTTGTTAAAGATTTCGGTTTTTCACTACCAAAACCTATGCCGAGCTGGTTTATCAACATGTTACTCAAGGAAAAATTGTTTAAAAATGGCAGTTTTTCCGGGGATATGCGAATTATTTACACAGGAAAATATCCTGTTTTAGAAGGTTCAATGAAGGTGGATAAGGTTGCAATTCCTGCACAAAGATTATTTATAAAAAGTGGTGAATTTACTGCAAAAAATAACCTTATAAATATCAAATCAAACGGTCGCTATCGCCGTTCAACATACGGTTTGGACGGTGCGATTGTCAATGAAATAAAATTCCCGATTGTTGTAAAAAATATTACTTTGAATTTGGATAATATTGATATTGAAAAATATTTGCAAGCCTTTAACGCACAACAACCGACTCAAGCCTCTGACAACGTACAAGCCGAAATCGCACGTTCTATTGAGCAAGGCGGGGGGGACGTTGATGCCGATGTGAATGCTCAGGCTTTTGATTTGGCAAATTTGATTGTTGAAGAAGGAGTTTTGAAGGTTGCGAAAGGTTTTTATAAGGGGATAAATTTCTCTGACGTTATCGCAACAATGTCTTTGGATAAAAACAGCTTTTTGAAAATTACTTCTAATAAATTTAATATTGCCGAAGGAATTTCCACCGCTAAAATTGATTGCGATTTGAAAAATCACAAGTATGCAATGCGACTTGGGGTGAAAGATGTAAATTCAGATATTATCGCAACTTCCTTGCTTAATCTTTCAAAAGAGATTAAGGGTAAGGCAATGGGCTTGATAGAATTGAATACGGACGACAGTTTGAAGTTAAACGGCAGAATACAATTCAGGGTTGATGAAGGTGTAATCGGTAAAGTTGGCTTGATTGAATACGTTATGAAGGTTGCGGCAATTTTCAGAAATCCCGTAACAATGGTCAGTCCGTCTATCGTTTCTGATTTGGTAAGTATTCCTGAGGGCAGTTTTGAGATTATCAAAGGGGATTTGAAGATAAAAGATAATGTCGTTTATCCGCTTATGATACGTTCAACCGCTCCGCAACTAAGTTCTTTTATAATCGGAACTTATAATTTGGAAAATCAGGATGCGGCATTAAGAATTTATACAAAATTTTCCAGCCGTAAGAAGGGAACTTTGGGATTTTTGCGTAATTTATCTTTGAACGCTTTGTCAAATCGTATTCCATTGAGCGGAAATAATGATATAAGTTATTATTCTGCCGAGATTTCTCAAATTCCGTCAATTGAAGCGGACGAGAAGGATTGTCAGATATTTTTGACAAAAGTTGATGGAGATATTGAGCATAACAACTTTATTTCTTCCTTGAAAAAATTGAAATAGTTTTTCTTGCCAAATCTTGACGTTTATATAATAATTTTGAACGGAAGTTATATTATGTCAAAAAACACATTGGAAAAAGATTATACAATTTCAATTTCGGAAACTGACTGCTTACATAGAGTCAAACCTGTTGCGTTGCTTAATTTTATGCAGGATTTGGCGGAAAAATCGATTTCGACTGTGGATAAACGTTACAGTTGCGAAGAGTTGCTAAAACATGGTTTGGGCTGGTTTTTAATAAGGTACAGAATTGAGTTTGAAAATTCTCAAACAAATATAAAAAATATTCGCATAAAAACCGAAAGCAGAGGGTGTCAAAAATCGACTTTTTACCGTGATTTTGAGATTGTAAACAAGGATACAAACGAGGTAATTTTGCGGGCAATGTCGAGTTGGTTTATCGTAAATTTACGAGAAAAATTAATCGTTAATATTGAAAAAGAATTTCCGGAATTTTTACAATTTACTCCAAAAGAGAATGACTTGAATTTGAACAGATTAAAACCTTTTGTTGAGTTTGACAGGGAAAAACTTTTTGAAATTCGATATGATGATTTGGACATAAATAATCATGTAAATAATACGGTTTATATCACTTGGGCATTGGAAACTTTGGATTATGAGTTTAGAAATTCTTACCAAATAAAAGCGATTGATGTTTATTATAAACATGATGTAAATTTCGGTACTCCGATAAAATCGCTGGTCAAATTTGAAGAAAGTAACGAGTTTTCTCAACATATTATTACAAATGCCGAAAATGGTGAAATCCTTTGTTTGTTAAGAATTGAATATAAAAAATATAGTCAAAAATAATAAATTATGGTATAATTCCGATATAAAATATTTGAGGTACAGGGGAGTATAGAATGAAAGAAAATGTATTATCATTATTAGATAAAAATACAAGATTGTATGGTGAAAGAATTGCGTTAGGCAAAAGAAATAAATATGGTTGGAAAGAACTTACTTACAAGGGTTTGGGACTTTTGACCAGACAGTTGGCGAGTTACCTTTTGAATGAATTACAAATGCAAAAGGGCGACAGATTGGCTATTCTCTCAGAATCTATGCCGGAAATGGGTGCTTGCGTATTTGCTTCCGTAATTTCAGGCATGGTTACGGTTCCTTTAGATAATAAATTGACTATATACGAATTGGAATCAATTTTGACAAGTGCTCAACCTTCAGTATTGGCAATATCTTTGGCGAATTTGCAAAGAGGTTTGGAATTGCAAAAACGCATTCCGTCAATCAAAAATTTGATTTTAATGGACGAACACAGTCCGAATTGCAGTATTCCGACATTATATACTTTGCCTGATGCAAAAGAATGCAAATGGCGTCATCGTTCTTTGAGAGATATTGCTTTTATTATCTATACTTCAGGTACAACTGGTGCTCCAAAGGGTGTTCAGACAACTTTTGGTAATATGACTTCTCAGGTTTTGGGCTTGGAAAGAGTTTTGCCTGAAATTTTACCGCAAGAAAATGTGAATTTGTTGTCAATTTTGCCGATGAACCACTTGTTTGAAATGACTGTAGGTTTTTCAACCTTTTTGAATAGAGGTGCATCAATTTTCTATCCGCAAAGTTTGAAACCTCGTGATGTTTTGGGCGATATGAGAGAAAAGAAAATCGATTTTATGATTGTCGTTCCTGCCTTTATGAAATTGTTGAAAACTACTATTGAGGCTGATATCAAATCTTTACCTGAAGATGAAAGAATTTTGTTTGAACGTTCTTATGCGGCTGCGGAATTTATTCCTGATTATTCAATAAGACGTCAATTGTTTAGAAGTATTTTGGCAAAATTTGGCGGAAATTTCTATGGATTTATTACGGGTGGCGCTCCACTGGATGCTGCTGTCGGTGAATTTTTTGAAAGAATCGGTATCAAAGTTTTCCAATGCTATGGCTTGACGGAAACAAGTCCGATTATCTCTATTGATAGAGGGGAAGACAGAAAATTGTTGTCTGTCGGTTTGATTTTGGATTCTTATGATGCAAAAATCGACCCTGAAACAGGCGAATTACTTGTTAAAGGTCCTTCCGTTATGAAGGGTTATTATAACAATTCTGAAAAAACTGCTGAGGTTTTAGAACCTGACGGTTGGTTCCATACAGGTGATATCGCAGAATTTGACGAGGACGGAAGACTTTATATTACGGGCAGAATTAAGAATATGATTGTTTTGTCGGGCGGTAAAAAGGTTTTCCCTGAGGAAGTTGAAGCTGTTTTGGAACAGAATAAGAATTTTTCTGAGGTTTGCGTGTTCGGTGCGACAAGAAGCTCTGGTGCTAAAGATGGTACGGAAGAAATTATGACCGTGATTGTGCCGACTCAAGAGGTTTTGGACAAGCATAAAGATTCTGAGGAATTGCAGCAATTTATTGGACGAGAGGTTAAGAGTTTGGCGGTACAACTTGCACCGTATAAACGACCTGTAAATATTATTGTAAGAACTTCTCCATTACCTCGCACGGCAACAAGAAAAGTAAAACGTGCAGTGGTTAAAGAAGAAACGTTAGCATTGTAGGTTTTTATTTTGTACAAAAATATTTTAATAAAAAAACGAGGTAAGATTACTCTCTTACCTCGTTTTTTTATGTATTCAAAATCTATATAATTATCTGACCGCCGACAATAATTCTATGACTGTTTTTGGCTGCATCGTTTTGACAAAATACATAGTTCAAGAATATTTTAAACGCTTGCCCTTTTAAATAATAATTTATTCCAGCCGTGTATTCTCTTTTATTATTGTGACGTTTGGTTTTATCAGGGTCAAATTCATCATAACGTGCGATAACTTCAAGTTTTTTGGTAACGTGATAACCCAAAGTTATATACCAACCTTGTTGTCTTTTTTGTGTCAAGCCCTGTCCGCCATTTGAACCGTCAGCCACAGCGTATTCCATTCTTGTCCAAAATTTCTTATATGTATAACCGATGTACGCTCCGCCTTGAAAGTAGCTGATAGAATTTCTGCTACCTGAAACAATACCGCCGCCTGTTGTAAGTTTTCCGTATCTTCCGTCTGTTTTGCCTAACGGTTTAAAGTTTACCCAGCCGTCAAATTCAACGCCCGGCATAAATTCCGTAAACAACGTATCGGAACTGTAGCCGCCCAAGTCGTAATCCATAAGTGAATAATTACCTTTTAATCTGATTCCGACTTTTCTTATATTGGCTAAATTTCTTGAAATCTGTGAACGATTTGCAAGCGGTAAGGTATATGGTGATTGAGCACCTTCATAACCTACACCGGTTCTTGAATTACCTATCAATAACGTATGGTGCGGGATTCTTTTTGTTTCATAGTAAATATCTTGTACGAACGGTTGAAAAAACGGAATATGTCTGTGTGTCGGGTCAAGCATTAAACGGAAATTATCTTTACCGCCTCGCATTTTTGCATCAATTAAGATATTAATCAAATTTACGTTAAATCTTGTGTCCGTATCGCCCGCTTCAGGAATGTTTGTTGTTGAATTCATCTGTGCAACAGCCCAAGCGTGGACACTTTCGACAGGTCCTTCTGCAAAATTCTTTGTTAATTGCTCTTTGAATAATGAAGATGGGGAATCCGTATCTTCTATTTTTAAATTATAAATACTTTGAGCGGTTTCTGCTATTCCGCTGAAAAGTCTGAAACGTTCGCTTGTCGGTTCGGAAATTTGCGGAGCGGTCGGAATTTGTTGTGTTCGCTCAAAATTTTCAAGGTCAGTTTCATTTATTGCAACTCTGTCTGAGATTTTGTTTGTAGATTTTGATGAAGTGTCCTGAATATTTAGTGTATGTTGTGTGAAGGTTTCATCAAATTCCAAATTAACTTCGTCAAGGTTTTCGGCGAAAGTATGTGGGGTGTTTAGTAATATCAGAATTAAAATAAATAAAATCTTTTTCATTTGAAAATCCATTAATTTATAATATACATTTACGAAAAAATAAGAAGCCGTTTTATAAAAACGACTTCTTATAAAGTTTTTTATTAGTCATTAGCATTATTATTGTTGTGGTCATCTTTTAGATATGCAATCCAGAACAACAATACAACGAATATCAACGCACCTACAACGTTACCGATAGTTACAGGTAACAAGTTGTTTAGGAAGAAATGTCCCCAGCTTAATGAGGCAACGTCAGCACCAAGGTGTGAAGCTGCAACAACTTGAGGAACTGATTTCAATAAAATTCCGCTTGGAATGAAGAACATATTTGCAACACTGTGCTCATATCCTGACGCAACGAATGTCATGATTGGGAAGAAGATTGCAAATATTTTACCGATAACTCTTTTTGAACTTGTAGCCATCCAAACAGCCAAGCAAACTAACCAGTTACAAAGAACGCCTCTTGCAAATGCTTCGGCAAATGAAAGATTAACTTTCATGTGAGCATTTGTTAAAGTGTTAACACCAACGTCAAATCCGTTGTTTTGGTACAATGCTGCACAAAATACCAACAATGCCAACAACATTGAACCTACAAAGTTTCCAACGTAAACGATTGACCAGCTTCTTAATAATTTCACCCAAGAAATTTTCTTTTCAAGAACTGAGAACATCATCATTACGTTACCTGTGAACAATTCTGCACCTGTTAATACAACCATCATAAGTCCTGCTGAGAACACCATTGCTCCGATTAGTTTTGCAAGACCCCAACCTAAAGTTCCGGCAACACCTGAAGTTACCGTCAAACTAACTTGTGCACCAAATGCGATAAATGCACCTGCTGCGATTGCCAATACAAACATTTTTGATTTTCTGTAAGCTGCTTTTACAGGCATAACTTTTTCTGAGAATCCGTGAGCTACTTCGCTAGGTGCGATGCAATCTCTTGCTTCATCTGCCATTTTCTTAATCTCCTTTTTACTTCTGCTTTTCTTGTCAAATAACTAACCCCGAATTATTTATAATTCGGCTGCGACTGGGCTTATCGGGCTCGGTACAAAATTAAATCTTTAATTGTCCAAAATTTACAAAACCTTTCGGGGTCCGCCTGATATTCTAGTACATAAAATTTTAATTTCAAGATATATAAAATTATTTTTTTAAATTTTTTATAAAACTTTGACTATATCTGTAATTTAAAAAGTTACTTGACTTTGTGGTATGTTAGATTTACAACGATATACGGATAAAATTTATAATAATTTTGCCCGTATTTTTTTCTAAATTTAGCGGTAAAATTTTATAATATTTTAGTAATTACACAGTCCCGTATTAGATTAAGGTGGAGAATTTATGAATAGCTTTTTTATCGGATTACTTACCCTATTGATAAGCGGATTTGTTGCCGGAATTTTTAGCAAAAAATTCAAAACGGTTGTATTAACTTTATTGGTTGCAATCGGATCTGTATTGGCTGCAATTCCTGCTTGCAAAGTGCTTTTTGGGGGTGAAAGTTTAGTTAAAAACTTGGCATTCAATGAATTTTTCGGTAATGTATCGTTCGTTATCGACCCGTTGAGTGCATTTTTTATTCTTGTGATTTCAGTGATGAGTTTACTCGGTGTAATTTATTCTAACGGATATTTGAAACCGTATCTTGAGTCAAAAAATATGAATTCACACTTGGTGTTTTTACCAATGTTAATCGCATCAATGCTTGCAGTTGTTACTTGTCAAAACGCATTGATGTTTTTAGTATGTTGGGAAATAATGTCGTTGAGTTCCTTCTTCCTCGTTATTTTTGAAAGTACTAAAAAAGAAGTTTTAAAAGCGGGCATTAAATACTTAGTATTTATGCACGTTTCTGTTTTATTTATAATAGTTGCTTTTGCAGTTATGGCGATTAAGGCAGGAAGTTTTGAATTTGACGCTTTCAAAATTGTTTTACAAAATCATACTTCTTTTGCAAATTTGGTATTTATTTTATCATTTATCGGTTTTGGAACAAAAGCAGGTTTTGTACCGTTCCACAACTGGTTGCCTGATGCTCACCCTGCCGCACCTTCTCATGTCAGTGGCATTATGTCAGGTGTGATGATTAAAACAGGTATTTACGGAATTGTCAGAATGATATCTTTGATTGGCATTCCTTCAAAAGGAATTGCTTGTTTGGTATTATTAATTTCTGTAATTTCGGCATTGTATGGTGTTTTGTATGCCATAACTCAACACGATTTGAAAAGATTGCTTGCTTACCACAGTATCGAAAATATTGGTATTATCGGTATTGGTTTGGGTGTTGGAATGTTCGGACTTGCTTGCAACAATACGCTTGTTGCAATTCTCGGTTTTTCGGGTGCGGTTTTACACGTTCTTAACCACTCAATCTTCAAAGAATTGTTATTCTTGGCGGCAGGTAATGTTTATATAAAAACTCATACAAGAAACATTGAAATTTTGGGTAGCTTAATCAAAGCCATGCCTGTTACTGCGATGTTATTCCTTGTAGGTTCCGTTGCAATTTGCGGCTTGCCGCCATTCAACGGTTTTGTCAGTGAATTTTTAATATACTTCGGTATGTTCAGCGGATTAACCGTTCATAACTTTATGTTAATGCTTGTTATGTTTTTTGCAATTTCAGGTTTGGCATTAGTTGGTACAATGGCAATTCTATGTTTTACAAAGGCTTTCAGCATTATCTTTTTGGGTATGCCACGCAGTGAAAATGCTCAACATGTTGACTCTGATTGTGAAAAATCAATGTTAATTCCGATGGGTATTTTGGCGGTATTTACTTTGTTAATCGGTATTTACCCTCAATATGTGTTCTACTTTATAAAACACATTGTGGTGAGCTTCTTGCCGACAACTTTCAATTTCTGCCAAGTTTGTATGATGCCTTTGTGTATGATGCAAACAATCGCATTATGTATGGCAGGATTTGTTGCATTTGTTGCGATAATGATTTTGATAAAATATTATCTTACAAAAGGCAAAATTGTATTGCATGAAACTTGGGGTTGCGGTTACAACAGAGCAAACAACCACATGCAATATACCGCATCTTCTTATGCAAGTCCGTTTTTATCAATGTTAAGACCATTGTTCAAGAAGGTATTTGACGTTGAAAAACCTAAAAAATTGTTCCCGTCTGCGGCACATTTTAGCTTGCATATTGAGGATATCGAAGAAGCATATGTACTTAATCCTTTGTTGAAACTTGATGAATGGTTCTTGACCAAATTCGAGGCTTTGCAAAGTGGAAATATTCAATCATATTTGAAATACGGATTGATATTTTTATTGGTAGTAATTATAGCTAGTTTGTTTATAGGATAGATTAAAGATGATAATGAATGTAATTAATTTAATAATTCTTTTAATAGTCCCATTCTTGATGATGGGATTGATTAAAAAGACAAAAGCATTTTGGGCAGGGAAAAAAGGACCTTCCATTATTCAGCCTTTACATGATTTTGTCAGATTGATAAAGAAAGATTTTGTAATAAGCAAAACTACATCGGCGGTATTCAAATTGGCTCCTGTATTTGCGATTTCTACCGTGTTGTTTGCGGCACTTTTTGTACCGTTGGCATCAGGTAAGGCAATAATAAATATTCCTGTCGGCTTGGTTGTATTTTCTTACATTTTAGGCTTAGGAAAATTTATGTCATTGGTTTCTGCAATGGATACGGGCAGCAGTTTTGAGGGTATGGGTGCTTCAAGAGAAGCGTGTTTCACTTCTATTGTTGAACCTGCGTTTTTCTTGTTAATCGCTTCTGTTATGGCTTTGACCGGAAATTATACCTTTGACAGTTTGACTAAGATTATTTCAAATGCGGGCGGATATGGAGTTTTAATTACCGTATTTGCAGTATTTGTTTTGTTTATTATGATGTTGATAGAAGGTTCAAGAGTTCCTGTTGATGACCCTGCAACTCACTTGGAATTGACAATGATTCACGAGGTTATGATTTTGGATAACTCAGGTAGTGATTTGGCAATTTACTCTTGGGCAAACGGAATTAAGATGCTTCTAATCACTTCGTTGATTGCTTGTATGGTAATTCCTCATAATTTACCAACTTTGTTGCATGTGTTATGCTACTTGGTTGTTGCAGGTATAATTTCTGTGGCAATCGGAACTATAGAATCAGGAATGGCAAGAATTAGAATGTCGCATGTGTTTGAATTTATTTTTGTAATGAGTTCTTTGTCACTTGTTGTTCTATCACTTGTTATGGCTAGAGCGTTTGGAGGTTAGTTAAAAATGGCAACCGGATTTATAATTTTATTTGGATTAACAATGTTATATTTGGCGGCAACAAGCAGAATTATTGCACACATCAGATTGCTTATTGTGCAAGGCGTGCTTTTGTTCTTGATTTGTTGTTGCGGTATGGAACATAATAATTGGTTGAACTTTGCATTTCTTACCATTGAAACTTTAGTGGTTAAATCTATCGTTATTCCGTGGTTTTTATACAAGGTTTTGAAACAAACTCATTCAAACCGTGATGTTGCGGCAAACATTCCGCATTTTTACTGTTTGTTTATTGCCAGCGTAATCTTGCTTGCAGGATTTTTGGTATCAAGTTATTTTGTTTCTTCTGTAAAAATGATTGCTCCGATTTACTTTGGAGTGTCTGCGGCTACAATTATTATCAGTTTGTGGCTGATTACCATTAAACACAAAATTATTTCTAACGTAATCGAATTTATTACGATGGAAAACGGTATATTCCTTTTATCTTTGTCAGTTGCAAAAGAAATGCCTATGTTGGTTAATATGGGTGTTTTGCTTGATGTGTTTATCGCAGTTTACATATTGGGCTTGTTTGTAAATGAAATCAATAAAGAATTTAAGGATTTGGAAGTTTCTAATTTATCAGATTTAAAGGACTATGAATACAATGATTAATACGATTTTAATTTTTCCGATAATAGCGTGCATATTAGTATTGCTAATCAAAAACAGAACATTTGACACTTTTATGGTGAATGCGTATGCGATTGTCCACTTTGTAATCAGCGTAATGTTAGTTGCGGGCAAAGGTTCAGGCTTGAGCGTTCCGTATTTCACGGTTGATCATACTAACGGAATTTTCTTGTTGGTGTTGTCATTAATATATTTAATGGTTGCAATTTATAATACGGGTTACGTCAAAAATATTGAGACTCCCGACAGAAGAATCAGCCATTATTCATTTATGATTTTAATATTTGTCTTGTCTATGACGGGAACAATTTTAAGCACTGACTTGGGTGTTTCTTGGGTATTGGTGGAAGCAACCACTTTGTCAAGTGCTTATTTAATTTATTTCAACAAAACAAAACATTCAATCGAAGCCGCTTGGAAATATGTATTTATTTGTTCAATCGGTATTGCTTTGGCATTTGTCGGAATTATTTTATTAAATGTTTCATCAGGTGTGGTTAACTCTTTGAATTATGCTCAGTTGTACGAACACGCTGCGGCATTTGATGTTCCGTTCTTGAAATTGGCATTTATTTTCATGTTGTTTGGTTTTGGTGCAAAAATGGGCTTGGCTCCTGTTCATTTCTGGTTGCCTGATGCTCACTCTGAAGCTCCTTCTCCGATTTCGGCTTTGTTGTCGGCAACTTTGTTAAACTCGGCTTTTTTGGTAATTGTTAGAGTTTTCAAAATTATGGAATTGGCAAATTGCACAAATTATGCAAGATTAATGCTTATGTTAATGGGCTTTCTTTCATTGTTTGTTGCTGCGGTTTTTGTTTATCATATTAAAAACTATAAAAGAATGCTTGCATATTCATCTATTGAAAATATGGGTATTCTTGCAATCGGTATGGCATTGGGCGGAGTTGCTTTCTATGCGGTTGTTTTGCATTTAATCGGACATTCGCTTGCGAAAGCATCGTTTTTCCTAACTTCGGGTAACGTTTTGGAGTTGTTTGATTCTAAGAGAATTAAATCAGTAAACGGCTTGATTAGTGCTGACGGCAAAACAGGTTGGTTGTGGGTTGCATCATTTTTGGCAATCTGTGCTTTCCCGACTTCTTTGTTGTTTATCAGTGAATTTATCATGATTAAATCAATGATTGTAGGAAAACATTATGTAATGTGCGTTCTGTTTGTCTTGTTGTTGACAATTATTCTATTCGGTATCGGTAGAGTCGTTATCAAAATGGCATTTGGCGAATTGAGCGAGGATAAGGCAAAACTTTTGGAAGCAGGAAAACAAAAAATCTCTGCATTTATGTATATTCCTCAAATTGTAATGCTTGTAATGGTATTCGTTTTGGGTATCTACATTCCAACTTGTTTGAACGAAATTATAAAATTAGCAGCGGGAGCGTTTTAAGATAAGGACAAAATTATGGCAAAATGGATAACAGTAAAAAATAATACAAAAATAAATTTATCGGAAATCCCCGGAATGGGAATTGATGAATTAAGACAAGAAATCATCAAACTTGGCAAAAGACCGATTGCGTTTTTCGGCAAGGATTGGGGTTTCGGGTGTGTAAGATTATTTGTTGCGTTGGCAGATGATGCTAATTCTCAAATTTATTTATCTTCTGCAATTTTCGGACAGAATGATAAATCTTACGAATCAATCACACAAGATGTTCCGTCATTCCACATTTTTGAACGTGAATTTTACGAACAATTCGGAATTGAACCGTTACATCACCCTTGGTTGAAACCTTTGAGAAAAAATCAGGATAAATATCCGTTCTTTGAAATGAAGGGTGAGGAAGTTCACCAAGTTGCGGTTGGACCTATTCACGCAGGAGTTATCGAACCGGGTCATTTCAGATTTATGTGTAACGGTGAAACGGTTTATCACTTAGAAATTATGTTGGGTTACCAACACCGTGGTGTTGAAGATTTGATGATGAAAAATCCGTCAAATCAGTTGGCTGAATCTATCAACGGTGACAGTGCGGTGGCTTATAATCTTGCATATTCTCAAGCAATGGAAGTTTTGAAGGATATTCAGGTTTCCAATAAGGCTCAATTAATCAGAAAAGTCGCTTTGGAAATGGAAAGAATGGCTATTCAAATCGGTGATATGGGTGCTATTGCGGGTGATATCGCATACTTAATGGGTTCTGCGGTATTCGGTGCAACAAGAACTTTGGTCATTAATACAATGCTTACGATGTGCGGAAGCCGTTTTGGTCGTGGATTTATCACTGTTGGCGGTGTAAATTACGACTTGTCTGAAGAAAAAATTGCTGCAGCCTTGAAAACTTTTGATAAAGTTGAAAAAGATGTTGATAGAATGACAAAAACCATGTTGAAAAATTCTACGGTAATGTCAAGACTTGAAAAAACAGGTACCGTAAGCTTTGAAAAAGCTTCTTCAATCGGTTTAGTCGGTATGGCAGCAAGAGCGTCAGGTGTTGATATTGATACAAGATTTGACTTCCCTGACAAATGGATGAGTGAACTTGATATCAAGCGTAAACCGTTCAAGGCTATGGGGGACGTTAACTCAAGATTTAAGTTGAGATATAAAGAAGTTAAACAATCTTTGGCAATGGTTAGAAAGATTTTTGAAAAATTGAAGGATTACAAAGACGAACCGATTATCGCTGACGGTGTTAATAACAGATTGGCGGCGGATACTATGGTAATTTCTTTGGCAGAAGGCTGGAGAGGTGAAATCGTACACATTGTGATGACTGATATCAATAGAAAAATCTCTCGTTACAAGATTAAAGACCCGTCATTTAATAACTGGTACGGCTTGGCTTTAGCGGTTAGAAACAACGGAGTTTCAGACTTCCCGCTATGTAACAAGAGCTTCAATTTATCATATTCAGGTAATGATTTATAAGGAATAATAATAATGTTAGATACTTTAAAAGCAAGAATTTATCAAGGAAAACAATTTATTAAAGATATAGAAAATGCACCGATGAGAGAACAATTCAGAGGTTTTCCCGTTTTACATCAGGGCGAAGACACAAGCGTATGTGAAGGTATTTGTCCGACAGGTGCGTTGAATTTGAACCCATTGTCTATTGACATGGGTAAATGTACTTTTTGTGGTGCGTGCGAAAGAGCATGCAGTGCAATTGAATTGACAAATAATTACAAATTGACATCGACAAGCCGTGAAAAACTTGTCGTTACTACAGAAACAACTTATGACGACTATTTGAGAACAGCGATTGAAACAAAAGAAGAAATTATCAAAATGTTTGGTCACTCTTTGAAATTGCGTCAAGTTTCCGCAGGAGGTTGTAACGGTTGCGAAATGGAATTGAACGCTTGTAATAACGTTAATTTCGATATGAGCAGATTTGGTATAGATTTTGTGGCTTCTCCTCGTCATGCCGACGGTATCGTAATCACAGGACCTATTACAAAAAATATGGCTTATGCATTGGAAGATTGTTACAAATCGGTTCCTGCTCCAAAATTGGTAATTTTGTGCGGAGCGTGTGCAATTTCAGGTGGGATTTACCAAGACAGTACCGAAATCAATCGTGAATTTTTGGAAAAATATCCTGTTGATTTATATATTCCGGGTTGTCCTGTTCACCCGTTGACCTTTATCAATGGCGTACTTTCTTATATCAGAGGAAGAAAGTAGGATTTCTTAAATAAATCTGCTTAGGCAATATTTTACAAAGCATAGAAAAAACACCTCAATTTGAGGTGTTTTTTCATGCAAATTTAATTATGCAAAAGACTTATTAAAAATAAGATCTTGTGCCTTTACCACCAGGATTCCACTGAGTGTTTGTCCTGCTGCCTTGTTTTGTTTCAATTCTAATACCGGTGTATTGTTTTCTGGTAACAGGCAAACCTTCTGCCGCAGCATTTTGCGGAATCATGTTAGGGTTTGTGTTATATTTTGCGGTATGAATTTGTTGTTCTTGTGCATTTTCAAGACCTACATTAACTTCAGAATTAACTGCTTGACTTACATGGCTGTAGGCTTGATTTTGAACAGGGGCATAATTCCCCAAAGGTTCCAAAATTAGCGGTTCCAAAGCGGAAGCAGATAGTGTTCCGAACGCTATTGCTATTAAAAGTAATACTGATTTATTCATTGTTTTACTCCTATATCTTTGCTTTTATAATATATTTATATAATATTATATTATAAAAAGCAAACAAAAAAATTTTTGCTCACATGTATATTAAACCCTGAAAGGATAAAAAAGTGCGTGAAAGATTGCCGGAATTTTTAAAAAGACCCATAATTGATACGGATGCGACAAGAAATGTTCGCCGAATTTTGAAGCATAATTGCTTGAATACGGTGTGCGAAAATGCCCGCTGTCCCAATAAAAACGAGTGTTATACGCATAACACCGCAACCTTTTTGATTATGGGAAATGTATGTACGAGAAATTGTAAATATTGTAACATTTCTTGTCGGAAACCCGAACCGTTAGATGAAAATGAGCCAAATCATGTTGCAAAAGCGGTTAAGGATTTGGGGTTGAAATATGCGGTGATTACTTCTGTCACAAGAGATGATTTGTCTGATGGCGGTGCCGAACATTTTGCTAAATGTATTTATGCGATAAGAGAGGTTATGCCGAGTACGAAAATTGAGATTTTGACACCTGATTTTAAAAATAATAAAACGGCATTAGATGTTGTGATTGCTGCTAAACCCGATGTTTTTAACCATAATATCGAAACGACAAGAGCAATTTTTAAAACTGCACGTCCGCAAGGAAATTACGAAAATTCGCTTGAGGTTTTGAAATATGTCAAAGAAAATAGCGAGATTATCACAAAATCAGGCATGATGGTGGGATTGGGCGAGAATTTTGCACAGATTAGAGAAACTTTTGAAGATTTACATAGGGTGAAATGCGATATTCTCACGGTTGGTCAGTATATTCAGCCGTCAAAGGAACATTTGCCCGTTGCAAAGTATTACACACTTGATGAGTATGAGGAGTTGAAAACGCTTGCCAAAACGGTTGGGTTTGATAAATACCAAATCGGACCGCTTGTGAGAAGTTCATATAATGCTGCAAACTTGGCAAAGTAAATATTTTTATTGGGTAGAAAAATATTTTTGTTGTGTTTTGCACGGATTTTGAATAAGATTGCATTAAAATTGCTTGATTTTTAATCTTTTTAGAATGTCGAGCCACTTGGTAATTGTCGGTTGGGCATACTTGCCCAACGCTTAAAATACAGGCACTACCAGTGAGGCAGCCACTTGTAAAGTAGGTTGGCATGCTATGCCAACAGCGTGATTTTAAGTGTTTGGGATAACAGATTCTGAATAACAAGAAAATTTTAAAATAGTTGTGTGGGGTAATAAATTATCCTAAAACTCTATCATAAATTCCGTCAATATTTTGCAAGAAGGTTTGTTTATCAAAAATATTGTCGATTTCTTGTTTTGTCAACAATTTTGTAACTTCGGAATCTTTTTCTAAGTTCAATTTGAAATTGCCGTCATTTTGGAAAGCATCAAGAGCGTTACGCTGAACTATTGTATAGGCATCTTCTCTTGTCAAACCTTTTGCAACAAGTGATAACAAAACTTTTTGTGAAAATACGATACCGCCGAATTTGTCGGTATTTTTCAACATATTTTTTTCGTGAACTACAATATTTTCCATTAGAGAATTAAATCTGTGCAACATGAAATCTATCAAAATCAAACTGTCAGGGAAAATAATTCTTTCTGCGGAACTGTGCGAGATATCTCTTTCGTGCCAAAGCGGTATATTTTCCAGTGCAACGATAGAATTTGCACGGACAACTCGTGCAAGTCCGCAAAGATTTTCGCTCAAAACAGGGTTTTTCTTGTGTGGCATTGCTGAAGAACCTTTTTGCCCTTTGCCGAAACCTTCTTCAAGTTCCAAAACCTCAGTTTTTTGCAAGTGTCTGATTTCTGTTGCGAATTGTTCAATAACGCTTGCGATTAGTGCTAAGGATTGCATAAAGTAAGCGTGGTAATCCCTTGCGATAATTTGGGTGGAAACTCTTGCTGGTTTTAGTCCTAAATTTTCGCAGGTAATTCGTTCGACTTCAGGCGAAATATTGCTGTAAGTTCCGACAGGTCCTGAAATTTGCCCTACTCGAATTTGGTTTAGTGCGTGTGTGAAATTTTCTTGTTGACGTTCAAGAATATCAATCCAAGAACACATTTTGACACCAAAGGTCATAATTTCAGCGTGAATACCGTGTGAACGACCTATGCAAATCGTGTTTCTGTGTTTATTTGCAAGGGTTTTCAGGGTTAAAATCGTTTGTTCCAAATCTTTTTCGATAATTTTCCCGCTGTCTTGAATTTGCAAGGCAAACGCAGTGTCAATGACGTCAGAACTTGTCAGTCCAACGTGAACATAACGCCCCAAATCGCCAAGACTTTCGTTTACACAGGTTAAAAACGCTATCACATCGTGACGAACTTCTTTTTCGATTTCGTCAATTCTTTCTACCGAAAAAGTTGCTTTCTTCCTGATTTCGTCTGCAATTTCCTGTGAAATTGACCCTAACTGTGCGTAAGCATCGCATACCGCAAGTTCCACCTTTAAATAGTAATCAAATTTTGTGTTTAAGTTCCAAATTTTTGAGATTTCTTCTCTTGAATATCTTGTAATCATGCCTTTATTTTACCATAAATTTTTCTTTTGTAACGGAATATTTGTAAACCTGTTTCCTATCAGTTGGCAAATTGGAATATTTGTGTTATCCTAAGTTAAAAACGATATTATTTTTATAAAGGGGAAAAATATGATTTCAGTAAACGATTTTAAAACAGGTTTGACAGTTGAACTCGATAACGGACTTTGGACAGTTGTTGAGTTTTTACATGTAAAACCGGGTAAAGGTGCTGCATTTGTCAGATCTAAATTGAAAAACGTTATCACAGGTCAAGTTGTTGAAAAAACTTTCAGAGCCGGTGAAAAAGTTGCGAAAGCTACTCTTGACAGACGTGAAATGCAATATTTATATAAAGAAGGTTCTGCTTATGTGATGATGGATAATGAAACTTATGACCAAATACACGTTGAAGAAGCACAAATCGGTTCAGGTGTTAAATACTTGAAAGAAAATATGAACGTTATGATTTTGACTCACGAAGGCAGAATTATCGGTGTTGATATTCCTGCTCACGTTGAGTTGGAAGTTGTTGATACTCCGCCTGCCGAAAAAGGAAACACAGCTCAAGGCGGTACTAAACCTGCTACTCTTGAAACAGGTGCGGTTGTTAACGTTCCGTTCTTCGTTTCTAACGGCGACAGAATCAGAGTTGATACAAGAACTAATGAATACTTAGATAGATGCTAGTTTTTAGTTATCTTTAATTCTAAATTCGGTAGTATAAAGGAAAATAATATGAAATTTGAAACAGATTATATTGAAAAATTAGCAAAAATATTGGCAGAAACAGGCATGACCGAGATTTCTCTTGAAGACGGTGAACAGGCTATCACTTTGAGAAAAGATGTAGTTGTAACTTCAGCACCACAAGTTGTTGCTCCTGTTGCAGCTCCTGCGGCAGCACCGATTGCAGCACCTGCTGCTCAAAGTGCTGAAGCTCCTGCTCCTGCTAAAAAAGGTACACCAATTACATCTCCAATGGTGGGTACTTTCTACAAGTCCCCATCTCCTGATGCTGCTCCGTTCGTTACTGTCGGTTCAACAATCAAACAAGGCGATGTTGTTTGTATCGTAGAAGCAATGAAAATGATGAACGAAATTGAATCAGAAGTTTCAGGTAAAGTCGTTGAAATTTGTGTTGAAGACGGTCAACCTGTTGAATTCGGTCAAGTTTTGTTATATGTAGAGTAATATAAAATTTCAAGAAGTGAACGGGTTTCAATTCGTTCACTTCTTTGTTTTAGTAAGGGATATTTGTAAAAATGTTTAGAAAAGTTTTAATTGCCAATAGAGGCGAAATTGCAGTAAGAATTATCAGAGCGTGTAGAGAGTTAGGAATTCCGACAGTTGCGATTTATTCACAGGCTGATGCAAATTCGTTGCATGTAAGACTTGCAACTGAAGCATATTGTATCGGACCTGCAAAAAGTGCGGATAGCTATTTGAGCATTCCTGCAATTATGTCGGCGGCTATGGTATCAGGTGCTGAGGCAATTCACCCGGGATACGGTTTTATGTCTGAAAGAGCGGATTTCGTTGAGATTTGCGAAAAACAAGGTATAAAATTCATCGGACCGTCTTCTGAGGCGATGAAAAAAATGGGTGACAAGGCTACTGCCCGTAAAACAATGATTGAAAATAATGTTCCTGTAACTCCCGGAACAGGTATTGTTCACACCGTTGAGGAAGTTCAAGAGTTTGCTAACCGTGTAGGTTATCCGATTATCTTGAAGGCTACTGCAGGCGGTGGCGGAAAAGGTATGAGAATTTGCAGAAATGATGACGAAGTTCAACTAAATATGGAACTTTGCCAATCTGAGGCTAAGAATTTCTTTGGCAATCCTGATGTTTACGCAGAAAAATACCTTGAAAACCCTCGTCACATAGAGGTTCAAATCTTGGGTGACAGTTACGGAAATGTTGTTCACTTGGGCGAAAGAGATTGTTCTATCCAACGTAGGCACCAAAAATTGTTGGAAGAAGCACCTTCTCCTGCGATTGATGAAGAAACAAGAAAAGAAATGGGTGCTGCGGCTGTTCGTGCAGCCAAAGCTATCGATTACGAAGGTGCAGGAACTTGTGAATTCTTGTTAGACCATGACGGTAAATGGTATTTTATGGAAATGAATACAAGAATTCAGGTTGAACACTGTGTTTCTGAAATGATTTCAAGCGTTGACCTTGTAAGAGAACAAATTTTGGTTGCTGCGGGTGAAAAATTGAGTTATACACAAGATGATATTCAGCTAAAAGGTCATGCGATTGAATGCCGTATCAATGCTGAAAATCCAATGAAAAACTTTATGCCAAACCCAGGTAAAATTACAGGTTACTTGGCTCCGGGCGGATTTGGTGTCAGAGTTGATTCGCATGTTTACCAAGATTACGAAATTCCGCCATATTACGATTCAATGATTGGTAAGTTGATTTGTTGGGGTCGTAATCGTAACGAAGCACGCCGCAGAATGTACCGTGCGTTGAAAGAATATGTTGTAACAGGTGTTGAAACAACAATTCCGTTCCACCAAGCAATTATTGAAGATGAGGTGTTTATGAGCGGTAAGTTCAACACAGGATTTATCGAGGATTTTTACAAACGCAAAGGTTTGGAAGATAAATAAGACAAATATCCCGAAGTTTCCGCTTCGGGATATTTTCTATCGGTATGGGGTATAAATTGAACCGGCAAAGTTGACTGCAATAGATAAACAATGTAGGTCGGGATTGCTATCCCGACAACAATAACAATAAAAGGACATTGAATTATGACAAAAACTTATGATGATGTGGTTAAATTGTTAACATCTGTGGGGAAATTTCATATTTCGCTAGGGCTTGAGAGAATTTCTAAAATTTTGGAAATTTTGGGTAATCCGCAAGATAAATTGAACTGTATTCACGTTGCGGGTACAAACGGAAAAGGCTCAGTTTGCTCAATTTTGTCATCAATTTTAAATGCTGCGGGGCAAAAGGTCGGATTATACACGAGCCCGCATATTTTCAAATATACCGAGCGAATTCAGATTTGCGGACGTCCGATTTCAGATGAGGATTTTGCAAAGTATATTTTTGAAATATCAGAACTTGCCGATAAAAACGGGATTGATTTGACCGAGTTTGAACTTCTTACTGCGGTGATGTTTAAGTATTTTGCAGATAATGACGTTGATGTTGTTGTGCTGGAAACGGGCTTGGGCGGACGATTTGATGCTACAAATGTTATTAAACGTCATTTATGCTCTGTAATTACGCATGTTGATTTTGACCATACTGAACGACTTGGCAAAACGCTTGATGAGATTGCGTTTGAGAAGGCTGGAATTATGAAACCCGATTGTCCTTGTATTGTTTTTGAGGGACTGGAAGTATATAAAGATGTTGCGGATGAAAAAGGTTCAATGTTAATGGTGATTTTGCCGTTTGCAGATACGAGTGAATTGGCGTTGAAGGGTGCGTTTCAGCAAGAAAATTTGGCTTTGGCACTTGCAGTTATAGAGACGGCATTTCCTGAAATTTCACAAAGTGTTATTGAAGAAGGGATTAAAAATGTTAAACACCCTTGCAGATTTCAATATATTGCCGAGAAAAATTTGATTATTGACGGTGCTCACAATCCGAACGGGATAAACTCGTTGAGGCAAAGTTTGGAAATGTATTATCCTGATGAGGAACGCAGATTTATTTTTGGGTGTTTGAGAAATAAAGAATATTCAAAAATGATAAATTCGTTGTTTGGAAAAGGTGATGAGGTTTATTTTTACCACTTCGGACACCAAAATTCGTGTACTTTTGAGGAATTGCAAAAGGTTAGCCCTGTGAAGGCTGTCGAATTAACTAAAGATGTGGGAATTCCGTTTGCGGACGGAAAATTGAACATAATTTGTGGTTCGTTTTATATGATTTCGGAGTTGGCAGAACGCTTCGGGATAAATATATTCTGATTATTTGCCGAATTTTAGACATTTGTAAAGATATAACAGTGTTTTGTCCGAATTTAGAGAGGAAATTATTTCTTCTCGCATTTGCTCGTACGGAATTGGGCTGAAAACGAAAAGCTCATAGATATCAACATTCAGGGCTGTTGCAATGGCGGTTAGGGTTTCGGCTGACGGATAGTTGTTGCCGTTTTCTATTTTGCTGATATTTTTGGGGTCGATTCCGACAAGTTCGGCAAGAGCTTCTTGCGTGAGTTTCTGTTGCTTACGCAAATATTGTATTCGTTGTCCCAAATCTTGTTTTAATGCCATTTATTTGTCCTCTTTTTAATGAATTTATCAATTAAACAAATAAATATAACAATCTGTTGGGAGTATATTTCTGATAATTCTACTTGTAGGATTGACAAAATACTATTCATAAGATATAATTATTATATAGTTCTATGTTTTAAATAGAATTATACAATTATCCGAGATTCTGTTATCAAAATGGAAGTTATATTTTATGAAAAAAGAAAGTGAGTAGGTCGGCATTGCCATGCCGACAACATGATTTTTATGTTTTTCCAAAGAACAAACCCTTTGCTAAACTCACCAAGCTGTCATTCCGGACTCCGATCCGGAATCTGTTACGATATTAAACAGATTATTACAAAGTGAACCAATGGACCTGTAGTGAGTAATTTTAAACAGATTCTGAATCTGCTAAAAATCACTTTTGCATTGCTCAAAGGATTTTTAAGCCTTTCAGAATGACGTGTTTTTTCTGGTAAGTTGACAGCCCTTTTTTATAATCTTAACAATATTACAAAATATTAAGTTAAGTTTTAAAACCCTGAAACCCTTGCTATAATTCCTTTATGGTATGGTATGGTATGGTGTGGCGGGGCGGGGCAATCCTTAGCTTTCGATTGTTTTTATATCTGTGTAGGGAAAATCGATTTACACCAAAATGAAAAAGTATTAGTAAAAACAAAAAGAAAGTAGGAAAAGTATGAC
>SFZC01000095.1 GCA_004558955.1 bacterium
GTGTTTTAGCATCTTTTCCATAATCAAAATAATGCAAAGTCCCTAAACCATTGTTATATCTTGCAATGAATAGACTCTGAAACACCAAGTAGGAACAGAAAATTACGTTTCGAGTTCCTCTCAACTCATTTTCTAGTCAGTTCAGGGTGACCTTTTGGGGTTTGTTTGCTTTTTCAGAATGATTTTGCCTGTATCTTGATATTTCAATCACTCTTTTATTTTTTTTATTTAATTTGTACAGGCATGATTAAGCAAACAAAATCATCATCGCTGTTTGGTTTTAGAACGGTTGCCGATAAACTTGCGTTCAAGCCGATAATAACTTCTTCACTATCAATGTATTTCAATGCATCAAGTACAAATTTGTAGTTAAACGCAATCAACAATTCTTCCGCAGTGTATTGAATATCAATTTTATCTTCTGATTTACCTGAATCAGGAGTATCAGCAGACAGTGTCAATTCATTATCCGAGAATAACATTTTAACAATACTTGTTTTGTCGTAAACCATAACAGAAACTCTGCCCAATGCTGCGGTAAGTTGAGCAACATTAACGATAGCTTGTTTAGGGCTTGCAGAAGGGATTAACTGGTTGTATTTAGGGAATTGACCTTCCAAAAGTCTTGAAATTGTTAAAGTTTTTTCTGTTTTGAAAACGATTGTTGAGTTATCTTTGCAAATTTTTATTGATTTATCGTCAACCAAACCGCCGATTTTCAAAAATTCGTTAAGAGTTCTTGACGGAATGATAAGTTGAGTTTGTTCTGTAATATCACTGTTGATTTTTTCTCTTACTCTTGCAAGTCTGTTTCCGTCCGTTGATGCAATTTCCAAAATTCCGTTAGAAAATTCACAAACAATACCTGACAAAAGGTTGCTGACTTCATAGTTTGCGGCAGCAAAACCTGCTTGTTTAACGGCTTTTAGGAACGGTTTTAATTCCACGTCAAAACATTTTGTTTCATCAAGTACATAGTTTGTAACTTCAGGCGGGAATTCGCTTGCCGAAATTCCGATGATATCAAATTTTGACTTGTTGCAAGAAATATTAACACTTGTTCCGCCTTCTTCCATTTCAAAAGTAATGAGTTCGTTGTCCAATTTTGAAACGATTTCGGTCAATTTTTTTGCAGGGAGTGTAATTTTTCCTGCTTCTTCAATTTGAGCATCAACAGTTGTTATAACAGTCAAAACCAAGTCTGTTGCAGTCAATTTTATTGCATTGTTGTCAATAGTTTCGATTAAGATATTGTACAAAACCGGTTGAACCGCTTTTTGTGAGGTGGCACTTTCTACAATTTTAATACCGTTATATAAATCATCTTTTTTGACAACGAATTTCATTTCAATACTCCTTAAAATATACTATTTGCCCAATTATTATAAAATAAAGAAACAAAAATTAAAAGAAATGTGAATTTATATTATGATTTTTGTGGTATCAAAAAGATACTACAGGCTCAGGTAGTAATCTTTTAGTAATTTAGCGTCAGTTTCAATGTTTGGGCTTTCGCAAACAAGAGCTCCTTTGACACCAAAAGATTTCATTGCTTTGAGCAAATCTTTGTAATTCATGTCTGACCACGCAAGGTTAAGGTGGTTCTTTTCGCCCTTTGCCGTATATTCAATCCCAGCCAAGTGTGCGTGGAAGTTGTTTATCGCAACTTCGCCGAGTTCTGTCGAAATTCTGTCCAAAACTTTGCAAAATTCATCATAGGTGTTATAAGTTCCCGCATTTCTGGCATGAATGTGCGAAAAGTCAATACATGGCAAAACCTGTTCAAATTCCTTTGAAAGTCTGATGATTTCTTCGTAATCGCCCCATTGAGTGGCTTTTCCCGTAGTTTCGGGTCTTATCCAAATTTTTACGTTATTTTTTTCTAAGATGTCTATAATTTTTTGAGTTTGTTTTTTTACTTGTTGATAAACTTCTTCTTTATCTTTACCCATATAAAATGCGGCATGATAAGTTATGCTATATCCGCCAAAGTCTGTTGCAGCTTTTGCTGTATCAACAATTCTTTGAACGCTTGCTTCGATTTTTTCCTCTTCTTTAGAGTTTAAATTTATATAAAAAGGTCCGTGTGCCGTGAGTACAAGCGGATTTTCCGTTTGAATGTTTTTCAAGAATGCTCTTGTTTCGTCAGACATTCTCACACCGTGTACAAATTCAACTTCCATTCCGTCAAGATTTAATTCTTTCAAAATCTCGATTGCTTTCGGGTAGCCCCCTTTGCCTGTTGCTAAAGGCATGCCGGCTGTCAGAAAATTAAGTTTGTCTATTTTATATAAGTTTTGCACAATAACCTCCGAAAAATACTGCGATACAACCTATTATAACACTTAAAACGGTATATGCGGAAGCGTTCAAAAGTTGTCCGTTTTGAATCATATCAAAAACTTCGGCGGAAAAAGTGCTAAAAGTTGTTAAACCACCGCAAAAGCCTACCGTCAAAAGGAGTTTGAGTTGTTTTGAGGCTTGTAATTTTTCAACAAAAATTACATATAAAAATCCAATCAAAAAACACCCGATGATATTCACCAAAAAGGTTGCAACGGGAAGATTAATTTTTAGGTTTCCGCTGATTAAAACACCCGTTAAATATCTCAAACAGGCACCAAGTCCGCCACCTGTAAAAACCGCAAGAAGATTTAGCATTATACTTTTACCTTAATCAAATCTTCCAAGATATCACAAGCATCTTCAACAAACTTTGCACAGTGTGCTTTCTTTGCACTGCCTTCATACCCTGCACTTAATATTCTGCAACAGGTAACTTTGTTTTCTTTTCTGAATTGTTCAACCAATTTTGCTGCTTTTTCTCTTGCAAAAACCTGATTTCCGTACTTGTTGTTTCTGCCAAACAGATATCCTAAAACCATTTGAGAGGCTGCAATCGTACCGCAAACGCAACCTGATGACATGCCTGCCGAAAAGGTTGTGGCACAAGGCAAAAGTTCAGCCGAGCAAATTCCTTCATCAATACATGCTTGAATAATGCTTTCTGAGCAGGAATATCCGTTTTTGAAATAATTTAATGCTTTATCTTTTATCATAATTCTTCCTTTTTAATTTTAGTTTCTCACATAAAAATATGCCGTTGTCAAAACTTTTGTCGGGTTATCTCTTGAATATACCCTCATAGCGTACGCTCCTGCGGTATTAAAGACAACATAATCAGTAAAATAATGCACCTGTTCATCACGAAGTTTTACTCTTTTGCCCCAAACGAGTTCATATCCGAGCCTTTCGCCTTCCCCACCGATTTTCAAAACCTGAACGAGCAACATTTTTGAGGTGCTTTTTTTAGGCAAAGTTATCAAATAATAAATTCTTTCGTTTGGTTTGAATACGTTTGTATTGCTTGGAGAAAGTATTGAATCTTGAGTTATCGGGTTTTTGTTAAAGAGAATTACCGATTTTTCTTTGCCAAAACAGTGTGACGAAAAAACTCCGACACAAAGTAGCAAAAGAACCGTTAAAAAATACTTCCGGTTCCGCATTTTATTGTAACTGTTTGATTTGTGCCTGGACATTCTCAATCATTTCTTTATCGTTGTTGTGCTTAATAAATTGTTTATAATTCTTTATGGCATCTTCTTTTTTGCCTTGATGTTCAAATGCAATACCGAGTGCGTAATATGCGTAGCCTGAATTGTAGTTTGAATCAAGCGAAATAACTTTTTCAAAACTTTTTTGTGCTTCGATTGAATTATTTTCGTTTGCATACGCCAAACCTAAATTAAACCAACCGTCCGTATAATCAGGATTTACAATGATTGATTTTTGATAGAAGTTGATTGCTTTTGTGTTATCTTCCTTCATTTTGTAGATATTGCCGAGTTTCAGCAACAAGTCTTCGTTTTGTTTCATAACAAGCGGAGAGGCTTTGATTTCGCCTGAAGAGAATTTAGTTTCTTCCGTTGATGTTTTGTTTGCCGCAGGTTGAACCTCTTGTACAACAGGCTGAGCAGTTGTTTGAGCCGCAGGTTGAGTTGTTTTTTCAGCACCTTCCATTTCAATATTTATCATAGGAAGTTGTTGATTTTGAGAGTAAGACTCTTGAACTGTTGTCTTTGTTTTGTAAAGTGATGAAATAAAATCACTGTATTCTGCCGAGTATGCGGTTTTGTCAGGATTTATGGAAATTGCTTTTTCGTAATTTTCGGCGGCCTTTGTGTTGTTGCCTTGAGCTCTGTAAATCTTGGCCAAGCCGTAATATACATAACCGTCCATATAACCGTCTTTGATTGCCTGTTTAAAGTCTGCCATTGCTTCATCGTAGGATTCGATTTCAACAAGTTCGTGACCTCTTGCAACAAGTGCATTATTTAGGTTTTCTTTAACGCTTTTGTCATTACTTTTTGCGGTTTGCAATTCTTTATACAAGGTTATTGCATCTTCGTATTTGTGCAAAGCATGAAGAGCTAATGCTTTATTAAACTTGATATTATAATCATCTGCCTGAACATTTAGAATTTCATCATAATATTTTATTGCGTTTTCAAAGTCTTTTTTGTTGTGGAAACAGAACGCAATATCTTTTTTGATATCGATATCATCAGGCGATTTTTTCTCGGCAATCAGGTAATTTTCCAAAGCTTTGTCAAAGTTGTTCAAGTTTTTGTAAACGATAGCAAGGTTTTTATAACCGTTTACATCATCAGGATATGCTTTGATGTACATATTGTATTGATTGATTGCTTCGGTGTTTTTATCCATGTTTGCCAAAAGGTTTGCATAATCAAGTCTGACCGTGTTCAAATTCGGAACTTTTGCCAAAACGAGTTGATATTGTTCATAAGACATGTCGTTCTTGTCAAGTTCTTGGTAGGCTTGGGCAAGTCCTAAGTGTGCAGCATTGTTATCGGCATCAATTTCGATTGCTTTTTCAAGCATTTCCGCTGATTTTTCGTATTCGTCAGTGTTTAACAGTGACAAGCCGTATTCTGCATAATTTTTGAAGGATTCCTGATTTTTTTCATACAGTTTTTTGTATTGAGTGACGGCATTTTTGTAATCCTTTATTGCAAAGTAAGATGCCGCAAGGTTTTCTCTTGATTCTGTATGTTGAGAATAGGTTTCTAAAAATGTGTTGTAATTTTTTATTGCTTGGTTGTAATTCTTCAGTTGATACTGAACGTTTGCAATATTGTAGTAGTTATATTTGTATTCAGGAAAAATATCTAAAGCTTTTTCATACGCCTGCAAGGCTTCTTTGTATTTTGTTTGGGTTTCGTAAATACTTCCGATACTAATATAAACGAACGCATCATCAGGTTTTAATTTGATTACTTTTTGGTAAATATTTAGAGCTTTGTCATTTTCGCCGATTTCAGTGTATAAACCCGCCAATTTTGTGTAAATCATAGCGTCATCACTTGAAATAGCAGCAGCCTGTTCAAGTTTTGAAATTGCTTCTTTCAAATCCTGTTGATGTTCGGCACTACATGCTTCTTGGTATAAACTGCTTGCTTCCGGTGACATATAGGCAAATGCTTGTGTTGAACCGAAAGCTAATGATGAAATTAAAAGACCTGCCAAAATTGACTTTTTTATCTTCATATAACAACCCTCTTTCTTTTAGATATTAGCATAAAAAGTTTGCTTGTGCAAAACATTGCAAATTGTTGGAAACTTTGTAAATTATGAGCCTTAGAAATTTTTAATAATTGAATGATTATAAAAACAAAATCACTTAACAAAATTTTACAATTAAAACTCCCTAATGGTGCTAAAATTCCCCGTAAACATGGTTTATCACTGGAAAAAACATACTTTTTGTGGTATAATATTAGTTGTTCTTAAGTGTTAGGTGTATATAAGGAGTGCGTTTATGGCAAAAACTATTACGGAAACTGAGGTAAAAAATGTTAAGTCAAAATTCGCAGACGAATTTGAAGTTTATTTAAAAACTCAATGTACAAAAACAACTTTTAACGGTACTGAATTAGAATCATTTTCTTGGTACAAAAAAGTCTTGGGTTTAGTTTAATTTTTAAGTACACAACAAGAAAAACGACCTTTAGTGGGTCGTTTTTTTTATGCGTTTAATTTTACAATTAGTGTTTTTCATATATAATCAAAAGTATGAAGACTAGAGAAAACGTAAGAAATTTTTGTATTATTGCACACATTGACCACGGAAAGTCAACACTTGCCGACCGTTTGCTTGAAAAAACAGGAACAGTAGCAAAACGTGATATGCAGGAACAGTTGCTGGATTCAATGGATATTGAGCGTGAACGTGGTATTACTATCAAGTTGAACGCAGCGAGAATGAATTATACGGCACAAGACGGTAAAAACTATGAATTGAACTTGATTGATACCCCGGGACACGTTGATTTTTCTTACGAAGTTTCCCGTTCGTTGGCTGCGTGCGAAGGAGCTCTTTTGATTGTTGATGCTACTCAAGGGGTTGAAGCACAAACTTTAGCAAATGTTTATCTTGCGATTGAGCAGAATTTGGAGATTATTCCCGTAATTAATAAAATTGACTTGCCGTCAGCAGATGTTGAACGTGTAAGACAAGAAATTGAAGAAATTTTAGGAATTGATGCTTCTATGGCAATTCCTGTCAGTGCCAAAACAGGTGAAGGTATTGAAGATGTTTTAGAAGCCGTTGTGAATTATATTCCCGCTCCTGTTGATAATTCTGACAAACCTTTGAGAGCTCTAGTATTTGACAGTGTTTATGACCAATATTTGGGTACTGTTTGTTATTTCAAAATCGTTGACGGAAGTATGAAACTTGGCGACAAAGTTCGTTTTATGGCTTCAAACAAAGAGTATGAAATTGTTGAACTGGGTTACCAAACACCTGCAAGAGTTCCAGTTGAAACCTTAACCTGCGGTGATGTAGGATATTTTGCGGGCTCAATCAAGGAATTGACAAGATTTGTAGGTGATACGGTTACAAATGTTGAAAATCCTGCAAAAGAACCACTTCCCGGGTATAAAGAAGCGTTGCCTATGGTATTTTCAGGCATGTATCCGGTAGATAATGAGGATTATGGGGATTTAAAAGAGGCTCTTGAAAAATTGAAACTTAACGACAGCAGTATTACTTTTGAACCTGAAACGTCAAGTGCGTTAGGATTTGGTTTCAGATGCGGCTTTTTGGGAATGCTTCACATGGAAATTGCCCAAGAACGTCTGGAAAGAGAATACAATTTGTCTTTGGTTACAACGGCTCCGTCTGTTGTGTATAAGGTTCACAAGACAAATGGTGAGGTTGTGGAAATTGACAACCCTGCAAATCTTCCGGCTGCTCAGTATAGAGATTATATTGAAGAACCTTATGTAAAAGTTCAGATTATTACGCCGAATGAGTTTGTCGGAACTTTAATGGATTTGGCACAAACAAAACGTGGCATATTTATTAATATGACATATTTGGACAAAGTTCGTGTGGATTTGGCATATGAAATCCCGCTAAGCGAAGTTATTACTGATTTTTATGACCAGTTGAAGTCAAGAACTAAGGGTTATGCAAGTTTAGACTATGAATTTAGCGAATATAAAAGGTCAAAACTTGTTAAACTGGATATTATGTTGTCAGGTGATGTGGTTGATGCTTTGTCGGTAATTTGTCACGAAGACAGTGCTTTTTATATCGGTCAAAAATTAACATCAAAATTAAAAGAAATTATCCCAAGACAGTTGTTTGAAGTTCCTGTTCAGGCTGCTGTAGGCGGTAGAGTAATTGCGAGAACCACAATCAAGGCAATGCGAAAAAACGTTTTGGCGAAATGTTACGGTGGTGATATTTCCCGTAAACGTAAATTGTTGGAAAAACAGAAAAAAGGTAAAAAACGTATGAAATCTGTTGGTAGTGTAGAAGTTCCGCAAGAAGCGTTTATGGCTGTATTAAGTTTGGATGAAGATTAATATTTAATCAATCAGCCCCAAATTTTTCGCTTCCATAGATATTCCAAGTCTGTTTCTAACACCCATTTTCTTAATAAGAGAGGCTACATGAGCTTTCACTGTGTGGTGTGTAATCTGTAAAATTTCGGCTATTTCTCTGTTAGTTAAACCTTGCGTGACATATTTCAGGACTTCCAATTCCCTGTTTGTAATGTTTACACTATTCTTTTCCATACAAAAATTCCGTGAATTACATGACTATAGTAGTATTAAATAGCCCATATTGGTATTAGCCGTTTGGTTAGTGTTTTGTCAGAAAGCCATGATACGACATGGTTTTGGGGTGATTAACATTTCTTTACAAATTGAACAAATCACGCAATTTTGGATTTAAAAAATACTTTATATATATACGAGATGGAAAATTAAAAGATTGATTAAACACGGTAAATAACACACACAAGTATATGTGAGCAAAAAGGAGATTCGACACAATGGGAACTTTTGACAACGGTATTTCAAAATTAAGACAAGGCACTGTTAATGCTTTTGGAAATCTGCGTAAAGTTGTGACAAAACAAGCAGAAAGCATAAGTAAACCTGTTGACGTGAAGGCTGCAGCAGGAACAGATAAAACACAAAGAGCGGATTTAGATTTCGGATATGGTTTTTTAGGCGTTGAATTATCAAATAAAAAACCTGTAACAAATGCTTCTGAAGCACTTACTACAGCACAGGCTGCCGCTCCTGAGTTTGGTCGTTGGCAAGGTCAATATGAATTGAGTGATCCTCAACAGGCAATAAAAGATTTAGGATATTATACAAATATTCAAGATGTTGCAAAAAATATGCAAACACCGGAAAAAAATGACTTTTACGGTCAAGAATTTTCACAACTTTTTGCATAGTCGAAATTGAAAATCTCACATATATACGATAGAGCCGATTTTATTAAAATCGGCTTTTTATTTTGAAATAATAATTAAAATTGCTTGATTTTTAATCTTTTCAGAATGACAAAATGCTTTGTTGCTATACCAATCAAGGTTGAAACTTACTCATTCATGTAAACAAATGTAACAAAAAATAAGAAAATTTTGTCTTATTGCTAAAGATTCTTAAAAATCATGCCGTAACTTATATTGTAAGTAAGCAATAAGGAGAACCGAAATGTCAATCAAATTTAATGATTTCAATAACGGTTATAATAATTACAATTTAAGAATTACCAAATCAAATGCAAAGGAAACTGAAAAAGTTGCTCAGGAAGAAGTTAAAGACGTTGCTTCTGACGTTGTATTCAAAGGTTTGGACGATGATAGAGATTTGTTAGCACAAAAATCACAATATGTGTATGTTTCTCAATTCGGTAATTTCTCTTTGGAAAATAAAGAAATCGCTGATGAAACAAACGCTATTTTGGCAAGTTTGGGTTATAACTACAAGGTTTCTGCTCAACAAGTTGCCAGTGTTACAACAGGATTAAATGAAACAGTCCTTCCCGGGTTGAAAAGAGCCGAAGACGGTGCGGTTGCTGCTCATATTCAAGACCCTAACGGACCTTTCGCAGATTTATTTGCATAAAATAAAACCCCTAACGCACTTAATTTGACATTTTGAAACCGATTTTTAGCAAGTCGGTTTTTATTTTGTCCTGAAATTTGTAATACAAAAATATGATATTTTTCTAAAACCGTTTAATTAACCTTTTATTGGTGTTACAATGCTAATATGGTTACCTCGTGGGATGAATTAATACAACAGATAAAAGACAGACTGGATATAGTGGAAGTTGTATCCCGTGAAGTTGTCTTAAAACAGCGTGGTAAGCAGTATTGGGGCTTGTGTCCGTTTCACAAGGATAAAAATCCGTCTTTTTGTGTAACTCCGAACATGGGGATTTACAAGTGTTTCAGTTGCGGTGAAACAGGTGATGCTTTGAAGTTCATCATGAAAACCCGTAATATCGAGTTTAAAGATTTAATCCTTGAACTTGCGGACAGGTTTGATTTAGAAGTTCCGCAATCTCACAAATCCTCTAACGAAGGTTCTATTAAAGAATTAAAAGAGCAAATGCTTGCAGCAACAATGGTTTCTGCCGAAATGTATCATGATTTGTTGTTGAGAAATAAAGATGCGGGAACTGATTTTGCCATGAAATACCTTACAAACAGAGGAATTTCAATGGACATTATCAAGAAATTTCATCTTGGTATGGCTCCGAAAAAATATACTTATCTTTATGATGAATTGAAACGTGATTTTTCTGTTGAAGTGCTTGAAAAAGCAGGACTTATCCACAAACGTGAAGACCATTATGTTGACAGGTTTTACGACAGGTTGATTATTCCTATTCAGAATGAGAACGGGGATTTTGTCGCATTTGGTGCAAGAACTTTTGAAAAAGACAAACAGCCAAAATATTTAAACTCTTCGGATTCTTTGATTTATAACAAGGGAAAACTTTTGTACGGTTTATACACGGCAAAAGAGGCAATAAAAGAAAACGATTCGGTAGTGCTAATGGAAGGTTATTTTGATGTAATTTCTTCTCAGGCTCACGGAATTGAAAACTGTGTTGCTGCGTGTGGAACTTCTTTAACGACAGACCATGTGAAGCTTTTATCTCGCTATACAAAATCAAGAAGAATTTATTTGTCGTTTGATACGGATTCTGCGGGACAAAAGGCAACTTCTCGCGGGGCTCAGATTATTAAAGATGTTTTTGCCGGTTTGGGTGATGTTAAAGAATTTGACGAAAGTTTTGTATCGTCCGATAAGGACCGTTATGCTTGCGAAATTAGGGTAGTTGCTCCGCCTGAGGGTAAAGATCCTGACGAATTTATACGTTCTGTCGGTGCAGATGCTTATAAAATGTATATGGAGCAGGCTCCGTTATTTATTGATTTTAAATTGAACA
>SFZC01000096.1 GCA_004558955.1 bacterium
CATTGAAAGCATTTCTTTAACACCATATTTTAATTTGAACAAATTTTTAGTATTTTGTTTTTTCATCAAATACATTACGGGAATTGAAACACCCGCAACAGAACCGGACAATGCCTTAAATTTATCCCATTTGGTAACTGTAGATTCCGGATTTTTTTGAGACATATTAATGTGACCGTATGCAACTTTACTGTTTCCGTTTTGGAAATTGCTCATACGATGTAACGTCTGATTATACGCTGTAACCGCTTCTATAGGCATTACGAATCCTTATATTACCAATTAGTGTACTTTGTACAGTAGTATAATCAAAAAAAATATATTGTAAAGACCTAAAATCTTATTTTAAAAGGCAAATTTACGGTTTGAGTTGCACTGATAGGCAATATTGACCAGTCAACACCGTTTATGTAATCATTAACTTTTATGTCTGAAATATTGTTATTTTCATCATATTTTGCACTATATTCTCTCAACAATTTATGATTTCTGTCAAATAATTTTTCTTTGACAACATTGCCAGCCTCGTCTTTTTCAAAAACGGTGTCTATATACAAATCAGGTAATGAGGTTGTGTAATAACAAAATTTATCTTCATTAACCTGTGAATACGCTTCAACTTGTCCGTCTTTATCATAAACGGTATGAACACCCGTTGAATAGTAATATTCTTCCAAAAGGTCACCGTCAGCGGAATTTTTCACATATTTATAAATCCCGTCAAGTCCCGTTTTATTAATTCTTCTTTCCAAAGATTCGACATATAAAAGGCTGTCATCATTCTTATCATAAGTCATACAATCCGTAACAAGTCCGTTTGAGTCGAAATTACAGGATTTATATGTTTCGCCGTTTTCTTCATCACTCAAAATTTGAGAATATTTATTATCAAAGAATTTACCGTCCTTTATCAAAACTTCTAATTTTTCAAGATTTGTCGATGCGTTTACAAAATTAGGGGTATTTTCAACAAAATAACGATTTTTATTGTAAGAATATTTACTTATTATCGGTGAAATTTTCGGTACGCAAAAATCAGGATTTTCGCCAGTGAAACAATTTTCATCATTTTTAGAATATTCAAAACGTACAAGTTCTAACGAATTAAAATCATTTTTTACGATATAAAAAAACGATTTGTTCGGATTTGATACAAAGGCTTCACTTGGCCAATCTTTAGAAAACGAAACATTGTCATTATCCGCAATGGTTTGCAACCTGTTTACAATATTTAGCGACATTTTATCTTCAAGTTGCAAAATCCCGTTTATTGTCGCATCAGAAGCTGATGCAAAATTTGTCACACCACCCAACATACAAAGGGCAACAAAAAATTTTAATAAATTCTTTTTCATTAATTCCTACCTATCAAAATAATAATAAAGAAAAAGCAACACCTTAACATCATCTGATAATATTAAAATTAAACGATTTCAAGTTTTACTTTGCGTTGATTATTATTTTTCGGTTCAATTTTGCGTAGGTTTTCAATTCTTGTCAAAACCTTCACGGCTTTTTCATCTTGAGGTTCAGCCGATAAAAATTTGCGGTAATATCTTTTGGCCTCTCGAGAATTTCCCAACTTGTCAAAACATAAACCAATTTCAGAATAAACTTTTGTATATTTAGGATTAATTTTCAATGCATTCAAATATAAACTCAACGCTTGACTATACAAGCCCATTTTTGAAAGCAAATAGGATTTTCTCAAATAAGCACTAATATAATTCGGTGAATTTTCAATCAATTTTTGATAAATCATCATTGCCATATCAGGTTCATCACAACATTCATGTGCCAAACCCAAATTGTAGATAACTTCGGGATTTTCAGGCTCAAGTTGAATTGACTGAATAAAACATTTTATAGCCTTACACGGAGTATCCTCTGCCATGTGACACAAACCGAGTTGATAAAAATAATCGGATTTATCAGAATCAAGCATAACGGCTTTTTCCAAATATTCAACCGCTTTGGTTAATTTACCCCATTTTTTATAGCAAACACCAAGTAAATAGTAAATTTCCGCATTATTTCTATCAAGAAGTAAAGCGTTCAAATAATTTGATACTGCTTCCTTAAACTCATTATTCGCAAAAAAACTGTCCCCTTTTGTTTTGAATGTGTTATTAATGAGGGCTTTTGAAACAACAGGGCTCATATAACACGACTTTAAATCATTACTGCTCAACTCTTTTTCCTCTTTCGTTTATTGTAGATTTTATTTCAAATTTGTTGAACATCCGTAAGATGTAAAAATTAATCAATCGTTGGATTTATTAATATAATTGTGCTATAACAGTAATATGGAAAAGAAGATTTTTGTATTAGGGATAGCTTGTATATTAACATTGTCGCAAACACTTGCCATGGGGGAAGAAATCCACTTGGGCGAAGTTGAGCAAACAAAAATAGAATTACCTAAGGTTGAAGTAAAAAACCAAGCGTCTATGGTTATCAGCGAAAAAGAAATTATGGACGAAATTATAAAACTTCAAAAAGAAAAGGATATGGACGACATTGACAACCTTTGGAAAGGAACAGTCGAAAATAATCAGGTTATAGGTTTTGCACTGAAAAAACTTTCAACACCTGAAAGCCAACGCCGTATCCACTCTTCACTTATGGCAAAAACCCTGTCCGCTATCGTATCTGGTGCAGCACTTGCTCCGTCTTTGGTAGGGGCTGATTATGCAATCCAATCCGGAAGTTACGCTGCGGGCAGAATGATTCAAAACTTTATTAACAGAAAAAATATTCCGCAAGAAGTTCCGCTGACAGATACCGAATTGATTGAATTGGCAGGTCTTGTAGAAAGCTTGCAGGACAAAATTATCAATGCGTATTACAATTACAAAAATGCACTGTCTCAGTTGAAAGAAGTTCGCTCTCGTGAAATGCTTTACAGTAAAAATTATGTAAAAGCAATGGATGAAGAAGACTTTTTAGAAATCGCAATATCTTCCGCATTATACAAAGACATGCAACTTGAAGAATACAAATATGCACAAATGGCTAAAAAATATCACTTGGAACTTCAACGTCTTGCAGGTAAAAAAGTTGTTGATAACTTAAATATGTATCAATATGATTACAATTCCACTTTAGTAGGAGGAACTAATGTTAAAAAATAAAAACATTTTCGCAACAATATTATTATTGGGATTAACCGCAATTCCGGCATTCTCTGAGGAAATTTTGCCTGATATTGAGTTTCCGAAACCTCCCGCTTTTAGAGTCGGAATTTCTGAAATGCCTGAAAAACAGTATATCGAAGCCGAAGAAGTAAAAAGTGCAAAAGTTGAAAAAAGCTATGCAAAACTTGACAATTCACAAGATGCGGAAATCAATGACTACACTTACGCAGATTTAGATTTAAAAAGAATGTCAAAAGAAATTTCACAAGAACTTGAATATGACGGACAAGACATGTTATCGGATTTGTCTTTGCTATGGCAAGGTGCAGCAATGCAAAGCGAAACAATAAATTTCGCACTGTATAAACTTGCAAACCCTGATGCTGATAAACCTGATGAAAAATCAATCAAAAAAGTTTTGACAACAATCGCAAGTATGTCAACCCTTGTCGGTGCCGGAATCGGGAACCCGATTATCGCAGGCACTTCACTTATCAGCGGAAACGTACTCGGGATTATGTCACAAGACACAAAAGCTCTTAACTACAAATACACAAAAGTAAACGATGCAGATATGATTATTCTTATCCGTAAAGTCGAAGATTTGCAACAAAAAACAGTAGATTTATACTATGACTACATGAGTGCAAAAAAACAAGTCGAACTCATCGCAGATTTAGTGAACGAACGTCAGGAAAAATTTGAGTATGCTCAAGCAAACAACGCACCAAGAGAACTAATCGTCATCACAGATGCGTATTATAGAACAGCTCTTGATAAATTGAGAAACGCAAAATCAGAATTCTTCTCAAAAAGAGCAGCACTTGAACAATTTGTAGGGAATGAAACACTTTTACAATTCGAACAGGAATTAGCAGCAAAAGAAAGCGGTGAAAAAGTAGCAACCCAAACACCGCAAGAACAAGAGGCTCAAAACGAAGAGTATTCTAAAACCATTAAAAATGTTGAAAACTATACTCAAAACCTGTCACAAAATCAACAAGGTAAAGAAAATTCAACCATTATGCTAAGAGGTGCGGAAGAAAACCAATTAAACATTGCGAAAAACGAATCCAACGTTAATGCGGACAAAGTTACGGGATTATCTTCAAACTTGCCGAACGACGAAAATGCAACCCAACCGACAAAAAACAAAAAAGGGGTCTTCAAAAAGTCTTCATCAAAAAATGAAGTAACTGAAACTACAGAAACAGAAAAGCAAGTAAAATCTTCAACAAAAAAAGTTAAGGAAAAGAAGGAAAAACCTGCAAAAGTTAATAAACAGAAAATCAATCAGAACCTGATATTTTTACATAGAGAAAGACAAAACGCTGCTCAATCACAATCTCAAACTCAACAGGTTCAAACTGAACAACAAACAACACAAACGGTAACAACTCCACAGACTCAATTACCGGATATTTTACCGCCTGTTCAGCAAACCAACTATTCAAAAATCGACACGTCTAACCTTCCGCCACTGGATGAGATAACTCCGCCAAAACTTGATGACGGATATTCAATCCACAGAGAATACGATTTCGGAGGTTATGGTAATGCAAATAGTGACTTACCGCTGTAATACAGGCAAAGAAAATATGGCAATCGATGCCCAACTTCTTGAAGAGGCTATCAAAAACAAACTGACAGAACCGGTTTTCAGACTATACGGCTGGAAGCCTGCTTGCGTATCACTTGGTCGAAATCAGAAGGAAGATTTTATCAATTTTGACTTATTAAAAAAGTTAAATATTGATGTAGTCAGAAGACTGACGGGCGGAAGAGCCTTATTACACGAGAACGAAATAACCTACAGTTTTGTCTGCCCGACAACTTATCTCAAAAACGGGGAACACGTTGTTTCTTCATACAAAGAAATTTCCCAAATTTTGATAAATAAATTCAAAAAACTTGGAATTGAACTGAATTTTGGAACATCAAAAGCAATCAAGACAAAATTTGACTATTGTATGTTGTTATCAACGGGAGCAGATTTATGCCACAATAATAAAAAACTTATAGGCTCCGCTCAATGTCGAAAACACGGATATATCCTGCAACACGGGTCAATCTTGTATGATTATGATAGGGAATTATTAGAAAAAATTTTCAACGAACCAATCGACACAAATTCAATAACTACAATAAAAGAAATTAACCCAAACCTGACAAAAACTGACATAATCAAGGCTCTTTGTGATTAAAAAATATAAATTAATTCAAAATGGTTATTGATAAAAAAAAGGATTAATAGTAAAATTTACTAAAGGAAACTATAGAAACTTAGTAGGGAAATATGATTAAATCAAATAGCGAAATTAAGGCAATGGTAATGGCTGCGGGTATGGGTTCAAGATTAGAACCGATTACTCTAAAAATGCCAAAACCGTTAATCAATGTAATGAACACTCCGATTATGGATATTATTTTAACTCAACTTCATAATGCGGGAGTTAGAAACGTAGTTTCAAACACTTATTATTTGGCTGATCAAATTATTGACAGATACAAAAATAATAATTTGGGAATAAACTTTAGTTACATAAAGGAAGATACCCTATCAGGAACAGCAGGCGGCGTGAAAAAATGTCAACATTTCTTTGACGAAGGGGAAGCCTTCATCGTAATGTCAGGCGATATTTTGACAAACGCAGACATAAAAAAAGGAATTGAAGCTCATAAAAAATCAAATGCAATCGCTACTATCGGTGTTAAGGAAGTTTCTCACGATTTAGTTTCAAATTTCGGCGTTGTTGTTACTGATAAAGAAGGTTTTATCACGGAATTTCAAGAAAAACCGTCAAAAGAAGAGGCTAAAAGTAATTTAATCAATACTGGAATTTACATTTTTGATTACAAAATTTTTGACTACATTCCTGAAAATACCTTCTATGATTTTGCGAAAAACGTGTTTCCGAAACTTTTGGCAGAAAAACAAATAAATACCTTCACCGTTGACGGATATTGGAACGACATCGGCACAATAGAACAGTATAAACAATCAGTTCAAGATGTTTTCAACGGTGTTTGCAAAATTAAACATAATGAAGTTGTTGATACGAATTTTGGAAGTTACACCTGCGGTAATACGAAATTACCAAAAACCTTGCGAGTTGTAGGGAACAATGTTATCGGTAATAACTGTAAAATCGGTGAATATGTAAAACTTGAAAACTGCATCGTATTTGATAATTCAGAAATCAAAACAGGTTCAGAACTTGAAAACTGCATCGTTTTACCGACGCCCAATCACGAAAAATTCAAATCGCACCTAGAACATAACTATAAATCGGTTGTTACGGTTTAGTTTAGATTTTATAAAATAGCGGCACGCCCATTCGGTCGTGCCGCTATTTGTAATATTATAATTTAAAACTTATTTAACTTTACCAAGAAAATCAATAACCTGTTTTAACCATTTTCTTGTCAGCGGTGAAATTTTTGTTAAATCCTTACCAATTTCAACACCTTCAGGACCATATTTCATAACTTTACCATCTTTGATTAACAAATCTAAATTTGTTCCATTATCCTTTATCAAAACACGGCGAGTTAAATCAGTCTTTCCGTCATTACAATGTAATTCAACTCCGTCCGCTGCAGCCTCAGCAGCTTTTATCAACCATTTATCCCTAAAAACTTGTGATTTATAACCCGTATTTTTATTTTCACGCCATATACAATGACCGACATCGTCTTTGGAAGCCAAAGGTTTAATGTTTGAAAACGAATGATGTTCTGTTTTTGATAGCAAAGAGGCACCGTTTTTTCTTGTTAATAACAAATCTCTATCATAACCATAACTACTTGGATGAAATGCTTTTACATCTAATGTCATACTTTTCCTACTTTCTTTTTGTTTTTACTAATACTTTTTCATTTTGGTGTAAATCGATTTTCCCTACACAGATATAAAAACAATCGAAAGCTA
>SFZC01000097.1 GCA_004558955.1 bacterium
CGGAAAAAGAATTTTCCGTAAGGTTCAAAACTCCCATAAGTTTAGTTTCTGAAGGCTTTTCTTTTTTTGAAATAAAATTCAATAATTGTTCTGACAAATCCTTCAATCCGAAAGGTTGCCCTTTTATTTTTTTTGCAATTTTATTTCAAAAAAAGAAAAGCCTTCAGAAACTAAACTTATGGGAGTTTTGAACCTTACGGAAAATTCTTTTTCCGATGGTGGTTTGTATTATGAATACGATGATGCGATTAAACATCTCAAAAAATTGATAAAAGACGGGGCTGATATTATTGATATCGGTGCTGAATCCACCAAGCCTTATTCTGAACCAGTCGAGGTTGAGGAGCAGTTGGACAAACTTTTGCCAATTTTGAAATATGTTGAAGAGAAGAAAATTGAAACGCCTATCAGTATTGATACAAGAAGTTCAAAAGTTGCAAGAATTTGTATTCAATACGGAGCAAAGATTATCAATGATGTTTCGGGATTTGATTATGATGAGCAAATGATTGATGTTATTGCTCAAAACAGTCATGTAAAAATTATTCTCCAGCACAGTTTGGGAACGCCTGAGAATATGCAGGAAAATCCGACTTATTCAAATTTGATGGATGAAATATACTGTTCTTTACATAATAAAGTTCAGTTAGCTTTATCAAGAGGTATTAAAAAAGAAAATATAATAATTGACCCGGGAATCGGATTTGGCAAAACCCGAAAGGATAATTTTGAAATTTTAAAACGTTGGCAAGAATTGAAGGGCATCGGATGTCCCGTTTTGATTGGTGTGTCAAGGAAAAGTTTACTGAATATGCCAAAATCAACAAATGAGGAAAAAGATATTTATACACTTGCATTAGACAGTATTTTGATTAGTCAAAAGGTGGATTATTTGCGTGTGCATAATGTAAAACTTCACAAAAATTTTCTTGATATATATAACTAACCGAGTTTGAGGATTTACTAAGTCGAATTTTTCAAAAATATTGGAATTATGCGTAATACTTTAATTTCAATATTGATAATCGGGCTTATTTTAACTTTTCTTATCGGAATTTTTCAACTGCTTAATCACACATATATAAAGGCGGAATTTAAAAATGCCGACCCGATGCCACCGAGAATGGACGTGTTTTATAAAGGGTATAAACTCGGAACAACACGCAAAATCAGGATTTCTGACGATTTTAAAACGACTTATCTTTATATTACGCTCAATCAACGTGGGTTGCATTTGCCAAAGAATATTTCTGCCGAGGTTAAACAATACGACAAGGAAACAAAATACGTTGCCTTGATTTATCCGAGTGCTCCGAGTTTGAGATTTATCAAAACAGGGGATATTATTAAGGGTAAATCAACCTTGTCGCTTAATGGGATTTCAGACTTAAATCAGGCTCATATTGACAGCCTTGCTGACCGTGGGGTGGATTTATTGTCTTCTGCAAAAGGAACGGCCGAATCTTTGACGGCAATGTTTGATATTATTACGGATATTCTTGAAGAAAACAGGTCAAATATTTATTCAATAACCTTAAATTTACGCAACAGTATGGAAAATTTGAACAAAACTACTTACCGTATGCAAAGTCTTTCGGGCAAACTTGATGACGAAATTACAAGAGGGACAATTCGTACAAACAGCAAAAATATTGAACAGTTGACAGGAAATTTTGCCAAAAGTTCCGATAAAATCTATTTGTTTTCGGGTTCTTTGGGAAAATCGGGTGATAACGTCAATGTCCTTGTTAATAATGCAAATTCACTTGTTGATGTCTTGAAACTCACGGTATGTAACGTTAACGACATTATTATTGCCTTCAAAGAAACTTTGCGTAAAAAATTCGGTGGAGCAAGAGTTTTGTTTAAACAACCTGTTCCATAAATTAAAAATTTATCCAAATACTCGTTTTTGAACTTCAAGTGCGGTTTTTGTCGTTGCTAAGCCTGCTTGAGAACTTTCTTTAAGTGTTGGGGACATTAATGCTCCCGTTTGTTCCATTGCATCAACAATTTCATCAATCGGAATTTGAGATTTTATATCTGCAAGTGCAAGTTCTGCCGCCGTAACCGAATGAACTGCCATAAATGGATTTCTCTTAACACAAGGAACTTCCACCAAGCCTGCCACAGGGTCACATGTTAAACCTAAAATATTTTTGAGAGCAAGAGCTGCAGCATTAAGAATTTGGCTGACATTTCCGCCTTGAAGCTGACAAATTGCCGCTGCACTCATCGCCGCAGCAGCACCGCATTCTGCCTGACACCCGCCGACAGCTCCTGCTAAAGATACTTTCGCCGCAATAATTCTGCCGACTTCGCCGGCCGTTATTAATGCGTTAATTTGTTCTCTTTCTGAGTGGTCAAAATCTTCACTCACTGCAACCAATGCTGACGGTACTATTCCGCAAGAGCCTGCGGTCGGGCAAGCTACAATTTTACCCATTCTGATATTTTCTTCACTTGTTGCAAGTGCGTATTCTAAAATCTTTTGAAAGGTTGAACCGAAAATAGCAGGTTCTTTGCGGTATCTCTTTTGTAATCTGTCACAATCCTGTCCGCACATCTCACTCATTGACAATTCTTTGCTTGCCATGCCTGTTTGGATTGCATCTTTCATTGCATAAAGGCTTTTTGCCGCAAAATTTCTGACTTGTTCCACTGAAATTTCACCGTCTTTTGCCATATTTTCCTGTGCAATTTCGTAAATTTTTTTATCTTTTGAAATACATTCTTCGTGTAATTGTTCAAATGTGTTTATTTTGTTCATAGTCTTAGTTTTCCAATTTTTCAATATAACTTACAAAGTAAACCTCGGGAATTGCTTGGATATTTTCAACAATTTCGTTTGTAATGTTCCCGTCAATACTTATTATCATTGAGGCCTCTTTGCCCTTTTCATCTCTGTCACAGTTTAGCGAGGCAATGTTTTTATTGTTCATTTGCAAAATAGTCGATACCTGCGAAATCATGCCCGGCATGTCTTTATATACCAATAACAGTGTATTGTATTTGCCAGTGAGTTTTACGTTAAAGTCGTTAATTTTCCTGATTGCGATTTCCCCTGCCCCAACGGATTCTCCTGCAATAAACATTTTTGATTTACCGAAAAAGGTTATTTCAACGGCGTTTGGGTGTTGTTTAAAATTATCACTGTATAAAAACTCATATTCAACATTTTTTGCCAAATCCGAGTTGAAAATATCCTTTATGCGTCTGTCGTCAACACCTAATCCTAAAACTCCCGCAAGCAAGCCTTTTTCTGTTCCGTGACCTTTGCCTGTGTGAGCGTAAGAATTGTACAATTTAAAGGTGACTTTTTTGAAGTCGTTTTTGTAAATATTTCTCGCCAAAAGTCCAAGTCTTACCGCTCCTGCAGTGTGAGAGCTTGACGGACCTATCATAATCGGCGAAATAATATCAAATAATGTGGTTTTTTTCATTAGTAGTTTTCTCTGTTTAGATTTTGTTCAATACGTTCTCTTATTGCTTTTGAATTTTCAATATCTTTTATCTTGGTTTCTACAAGTTCTTGTTTTGTCTTGATTTCTCGTTGTTCGTCAAATGGATTTTTTGTTGATTTGTTATTAAAACAGGTAAAATAAATTGCTGTAATAACAATTATTACGATTAGTAATTCAACTATCCCGACTGCTTTTTTCATAAAAATCTCCGATTATTTTAATTTATTTTTTGTTAGAAACATAATGACCGCTTCGTCTTTATCCTGAGGAGTTCTCAGTGAATCTTTGTTTAGTTTGAAGTTTTTGACTTCGTGCGGTACAAAAAACTTGTTGTAAATCGTCAACACAACAAATAATACGAAAAAGACTATAACTGTTACAATCATTGCTAATAACAATTTGCACATATCTGATTGCGGATGAAGTAAATTTCTTGCATGTGCAACATTAGCAGTGCTTGATAGCACTACTAATGTTGCGACAAAAAATCTTTGAAAAAGTTTATTCTTCACTTGTTTCCTCTGCTTTTTTAGCCTTTTTTGTTGTCTTTGAAGAGCCTCTGTTTGGTCTTCTTGTTCTTTTTTTAGGTTTTTCTTCGGTTGTTTCTGCACTTTCTGCAACTTCAGCCGGTTGCTCTTGCGTTTGAACTTCAGAAGTTTCAACTTTAGGTTGTTCAGCTACTACATCAATGGAAGATTCTGCTTTTGCTTCTTCAGCTTTTGCAGTGGCTGCTTTTTTCGCAGTTGCTTTTCTTTTTCTTGTCTTACCTTTAATTTTAGGTTCAACAGGTGTTTCCGCTTCAACTGTCGGTTCTTGAACGGTTTGTTCAACTGTTTGAGGAGCGGTTACTTCATCCATGACAGGTGGATTTTCTTTTTCCGATTGTTGTACTTTCGGTTCTTCCTCAATAGGTGCTACAACAGTTTGAGTGTTTTCAATTTCCTGTTCTAATCTGTTTTGTTTATCTTTTTTATCGAATTTATTTTTTCTGTTTTTACGTTTGTTGTTTTCTTTTTTAACAATTTCTTCAGCAACTGTTGCTGAAGGTTCTGTTTCTATCGCCATTTTTTGAGGTTGTTCTTGAACTTCAACTACAGGTTGTGATTCTTGTTGTTGGTTATTTTTGTTAAACTTACTTTTTTTGAAGTTTACAACAGGCAATTTAACCTTAGCTGCTTTTGCTCTATATTCGCCTTCCGCAGTCGGAGTTGCAAAGTTAAATTCAATCATAGAATATCCGCTACCTTGACAATGCGGGCATTTCTTTGTGAAAATTTCCGATAAGGACTGACCTTGACGGTGTCTTGTAAGTTCGACAAGTCCCAAATCCGAAAGCTGTCCGACTTGCGGTTTCGCCTTGTCAGGTTCAAGTGCCATTTCAAGTTCTTCCATCATTGCAAGTTTATCCGCTCTTGACATCATATCAATAAAGTCAACAATAACCATACCGCCGATGTTTCTCAATCTTAATTGACGTGCGATTTCATGTACCGCTTCAATGTTTGTTTTCAAGATTGTTTCGTCTTGAGTTGCGGAACTGATAAATTTCCCGCTGTTAACATCAATTACCGTTAAGGCTTCTGTTTGTTGAATGTACAAATATCCGCCTGAAGGCATATTAACTTTAACTTTCAATGCTGCTTTGATTTCTTTGTGAATGTCCATAGCCACCAAAAGCGGGTCAGTTCCTTTATATAAGGTTACCTGAGTTCCTTTTGCCATGTGCCAGTTTTGTAAAATGGTTTGAACTCGGTTCATTGCAAATGGTGTATCTACAATGATTTCCTTAACATCTTCCGTGCATGCTTCTCTTATTACTCTATATAACAAATCTTGGTCACGGTAAATCAAGTTCGGCGGAGTAAGAGTTTCTGCGGAAGTGATAATATTATTCCATTTTTCAAGCAAAATTTCCAAATCTTCTTGAATATCGGATTCTGATTGCCCTTCAGCTTCAGTTCTGATAATTACGCCGACCCCGACAGGTTTAATCAAGTTGATAATTGATTTTAATCTTGCTCTTTCTTTTGAATTTTCTATTTTTTTACTGATGCTTACTCCCGGTTCATTTGGCATCAATACCAAGAATCTGCCGGGAAGGCTGATTTCAGTTGTAACTCTCGGACCTTTGTGGCCTGTAGGTTCTTTTACAACTTGAACGATAAGTTTTTGTTTTGGTGACAGTTTTTCTTTTAAAGTCCCTTTGCCCATAACGTCTTGAGCGTGCAAAAAGCCCATTTTATCCGTTCCCACATTTACGAAGGCTGCGTCAATACTTGGCAAAATGTTATCAACGGTTGCCAAATAAACATCACCTAACAAAACTTCACCTCTGTGAATGAAAAAGTCAGTAACGACTTTGTTTTCTAAAACGGCAGCGATATTATCTCTTTCAGCTATAACAATCTTTTTCTCTACCGGTTGATTGGAGTTTCGATTTCTGTCGTGCATAAATTTTCCTTTACTATAACTCATGTAATGACTCGGTTAGAAATTTTATCCTCGTAATGCTAAAAGTCACGTCTTTCGCAATTACGTTCATCAGAACATCTGCTCTGAGCGGAGGAATTTCGTATCCCTGACCGGTCTTTAGTACTATAAACAGACAATCCCCTTCAAATCGGTGTGACCCGATTGATTTTTTGATGTCTATTGTTTTTATTAAACCTTTTTTAGTTTTTCTCTCGACTAAAATTTCATCGGAGGATAAAACTTTTTCTGTATTATATACTAATTCTTCAAAATCGTAAAGGGCAGGATTTAAGATTTTGATTTTATATTCTGCCCAAGATACAGTCTGGTCTATTGCTTTATCAGAATTGTTAATTTTTTCAACGTTTATTATTTTTGACGTGTTGTGGAGTGCGTTTTGAAGTTCCTCTTTTATTCTTTTCGGGCTTGTTTCTTCTAACAACTCGATATCCACAAGTTCTGTAGTGCTTTCGCTATATAAAGGCAAGGCAATTCCCATTGAAATCTTCATTGTCGGGTTGTATCCACAAGAAAATGCTACGTTAAGATTTGTTCTTGAAACCGCTTTGAAAAACGTATTTTGCCAATCCAAATGTGAAAAATATTTCAAAACACCCGTTTTTGTCAATTTAATTCTGTATCTGAACAATTCTCGGTTTGGGTGAACTGTTGACGGGTCAACAACTACGGCAACTTCTTTTGCTTTAAGTTGGGCTTTTTCGCTTGCTTTAAATTCTGGTGCCATTATCTTTTTGACGTTCATATTCTGGCAAACTCCGCAACCTACGCAATGTTGTTGGCAGGTTGGTACGATATGTGGCGAATTTGCATCAATCATCATCGCTTTAATGTATTCTGCTTTGAACCAATCAGTATTAATTCCCACATCAATAAAGTTCCACGGCAATTCTTCTTCTAATCCAAACTGCCTTTCTGCTCTTTGTGTTAGGTTTATGTCCAGTTCTTTCGCTGTTTCAAACCAAACATTTTTGTCAAAATATTCACCCCAAGCATCAAGGTAACAGCCTTTTTTGTACAAGGCTTCAATATATTCACCACCTTATGGAACAGGTAAAACATATCAAAGGAGTTAAGGTTAA
>SFZC01000016.1 GCA_004558955.1 bacterium
ACCTATACTCCGTTTTATCGTGCAAGTGGTAATGCCTCAGGTTGGTATATTGTTGAACCTCGATTGAGAACTACATTTATGACAACGGAAGGCTTTGTTTATACAATATTTCAGGCTACTTGGAAAAATGATGGTGGGGGTGAAAAACAAAATAAATCAGAGATATTGGTGGATTTGAACGGAGCGAAGCCACCGAACAGATTTGGAACGGATGTCTTTTGGCTTACCCGTTCTGAAGAAAATGACGGGGCCATTCACCCTTACGGAATGGGCTTGTCAGACAGAGAAATTGATAAAGAGTGTTCCACAATCGGTGAAGGTTTGACCTGTGCCGAAAAAATAAAACGAGCAGGTTGGAAAATCGTTCCCGGTTATCCGTTTTATTAGTTTTGCTAAGTTTTCAGAATGACGAAATCCTTGCTAGTCTCACCAAGACGTCATTCCGGACTCCGAGCCGGAATCTGTTTGCAAAAACTGTACAAACTTGATTTTTTTAACCCTTTCCGAATGATGATTTTATACTACGCTTGCGTATTTTTCGATTTCTTCGTCTGAATTCATTTCAGTTGCTGCAACTAAGACCTTTTTATCGTCAAGTTTTATACCGCCGATAATTTTGTTTTCTTTCAATTTTTGTAAGAATTTGTCACTGTTTTCAACTTCAATGGTAAATTCGTTAAAGAAATTCTGATTAATCGTTTTTATACCTTTTTTTGCCAATAATTCTGATAATTTATGAGCGTTGGCTGCTGAAAGGCTGCTTGCCTGTTTAAATCCTTTTTCGCCCATAACTGACAAATACAAAGTTGCACACAAGCCGATTAGTGCTTGGTTTGAGCAAATATTACTTGTTGCTTTTTCTCGTTTGATGTGCTGTTCTCTTGTTTGAATAGTCAAACAAAAGGCTTGTTTGCCGTCAGCATCAACGGTTCTGCCTGCCAGTCTTCCTGGAAGTTGTCGCATAAATTTTTCTCGACAAGCGATAAAACCTGCACTAGGTCCTCCGAAATTCATCGGTATCCCTAAAGTTTGAATGTCACCAACTACGATGTCCGCACCGTATTCGGCTGGCGGTTTTAGTAGAGCAAGGGAAGACACATCACTGCAAACCACAAGCAAACAATCAACCGCACTCGGTGTAATAATTTCACCGTAATAATTCGGTGTTTGAACCAAAACGCAGGCATAATCTTTTGTTTCTGACGGGATTTCATCAACCCAATCCGTTTCAATCGATTGAGAATATGTATAGGTTTTGATGATTTCTTTGTATTCGGGATTTAGCGAATTTAGAACGCAGATTTTTTCTTTTTTAGAAATTCTGCATGCCATTAAAATTGCTTCAGCACAGGCTGTTCCCGCATCATAAACAGTCGCATTTGAAATGTCCATGCCTGTTAATCTGCACATCATCGTCTGAAATTCGTACATAACTTGAAGTGTGCCTTGTGAAATTTCGGGCTGATACGGAGTGTATGCCGTTGTAAATTCAAATCTGCTTGCAACTTGATTGATACAAGCAGGAACGAATTTGTTATACATTCCGCCGCCTGCAAAAATTGCATAATCCGAAGCGTTTTTATTGGCAAGTTGTTTAACCTCTTTTTGGGTTTCAAGTTCGCTTAGTCCTTCGTTCAGGGCAAGTGATTGCATTCTAACGTTTTGCGGAATTTGTTTAAACAAATCTTCAACCGTACTAATCCCAATGGTTTCGCACATTTCTTTTGTGGTTTCTTCGTTATGTACTAAAAAGTTTTTCATATTACTCCAATTCTTCTTTGTATTCAGAATAAGTCAATAAATCTTCAAATTCGCTCTCATCGCCTGTCGGTTCGATTTTTACAAGCCAACCGCTTTCGTAGCAGTCTTCGTTTAAGGCTTCAGGTGCATCAACAAGTGCTGAATTTACTTCAACGATTTTTCCGCTTACAGGCATGTAAATTTCTGATGCGGCTTTTACTGATTCGATGTTTGCAAAAGTGTCACCTTTTGAGAATTCGTCACCGACTTCAGGCAATTCCAAAAATACGATGTCGCCAAGTTGTTCGATTGCGTAATCTGTCAAACCAACGGTGCAAGTATCACCTTTCAAAATATATTCGTGCGATTTTGCACATAAAATATTTTCTACAAAACTCATTATTTAATTCTCCTTTTCATACAATTTTATTTTACACGATTTCGTTTAGGGACGAAAGGTCTTTTAACGATTTGAGCATCATGTAATTTTTCTCTTATCATAACTTGAACAACGGTATCTGTGCAAATTTCTTTGTTATTTTTTACATAAGCAAGTGCAATATTTTTGCCCGTGCTTGGAGAAACGCAGCCGCTTGTAATATGTCCGACTTTTTCCCCGTTGAAATAAACTTCATAGCCGTGTCTTGCAATGTTTCGGTCAAGCATTACAAGTCCGACAAGTTTTTTTGAAACTCCGTTTGCAATTTGGCTCATAATGATTTCTTTGCCGTTATAATCCGCTTTTTTGTCTTTCGGAACTGACCAAGATAACCCCGCTTCAATTGGGGTTGTTGATTCGTCTAAATCGTTTCCGTACAAGTGCAATGCTGCTTCAAGTCTGAGGGTATCTCTTGCACCTAAGCCAATTGGCTTAATATTAAATTCTTTACCTTCTTCCAAAATTTTATCCCACAAAAATTCTGAAAATTCGTTTTCTACGAGTAATTCAAATCCGTCTTCGCCAGTATAACCTGTTCTTGAGGCTAAAAGTCTTATGCCTTCGATAATTGCCGGTTTAATTGTAAAAGAGGCTTGATTTTGTACGTTGTAGCCCATTTTTCTGATTAGGTCGATTGCTCGTGGTCCTTGAATTGCCAAAAGCGAATAGTTGTGCGATTGGTTGTCAATTTTAACGTCCATTCCTCTTTTGTTACGGACAAGCCAGTTTAAATCCTCGTCAATTCTTGATGCATTACAAATTACAAGATAATTTTCTATGCCGATTTTGTAAATGATTAAATCGTCAATAAGTCCGCCATTTTTGTTAGGTAATTGGCAATATACCGCTTTTTCATAATCAAGTTTTTCGATGTCTTGTGGCACAACTTTATTCAAAAAGGCTGTGGCTTCTTTCCCCGATACAAAAACTTCACCCATGTGCGAAACGTCAAAAAGTCCGACATTTTCTCTTACTGTCTTGTGTTCTTCAATGATTGATGAATACTGAACCGGCATGTGCCAACCTGCAAAATCCACCATTTTAGCCCCTAATGCGACGTGTTTATCGTGTAAATATGTTTCTTTAACCATAATAAATATTCCCCTCAAACTTATATCTATTGTGGGCGTTAATCGTCATTTTGTCAATAACATGTTTAGATAAGTAAATCTTAAATTAAGGTTAGTGTAAATAATTCATGTTGCCTTTTTGAAGTACATGGTAAGCACACCCCCAGCCGTTTGAGGTCTTTTTGCAACTTCTGTCGGCAGGTGAATCAGAATCTGGTGCTCCGAGCGGACGGATTCCGCCGTTTTCGTAAGCAAAAACGAACAAATCTTTACCGTAAGTGTTTGGCGGGTATTTTCCGTTTACATCTACCCAAAAGGTAATAATTCGCAAATCGTCTTGCTTACCTTTCCACCAAAGCGAACTTCCGTTAAGCAAGGTAATTTTATAAGTGTCCCCTCTTTGAGTTGCATAGTTGCTGTGATTATTTCCGTTTAATTGTTTATACATTGAGTTTGGAATACAGTTTCCTTGCGGGTCGTTCAAGCCGCAATCTACGGCGATTTTGAAAAACGGTTTGAGTTTTTCCGCAATAATTGTTGCATCTTTTCCCGTTGTTGAAGTAAATCCCCAAGTTTCCACGTCTCCATATTCAACTTCTGCATTTTTAACGGCATTTGTGAGTACGGACTGTGCCACTCTGAGTTTTGCTATTGTTTCTTTTTCTCTCTGTTTTTGCACTACTGAGTGAATTGTCATTGCCGAAACTACCCCTATTATTCCCAAAGTAATAAGAACTTCCGCCAAAGTGAATGCGTATTTTTTCAATTTTTTCATAATGCCTTCTTTATAATAGTTTACAATAACGCTAAGAAATTATTAACAAGTTAATATATAGTTAACAATATAATACAAATTCCACAAAGTGTCAATATTATTAAAACTAAACTAAAATATAAACATGGGTATAAATATTGACATTGATTCAAAAACTGACATAAATGAAGTGATAAGACTGCTTCTGTTTAGGAATAAAATTACGATAGCCGAACTTGCTCGTCGTATGACAGAGTTGTCCGAGTTTAAATATACTCGTTTTAATTTGCGTGCAAAATTGGAACATAACAGAATAAAATTCAGTGAAGCACTTTTGATTTTTGAAATTTTGGGCTACAAATTTGATTTATACGAGAAAGAATAAGCCCGAAAATTTATTTTTTTTCGTTGGGTTCTGTTTTAATTTTCTTAATTCTTTTGGCACGTTCTTTGCTGTCGGCTTCCTTTACGTCTTCAACCGCAGTTGTTGCGTATTTTAATTCCAATTCTTTGCGGCTGACTTTGCTTTCCAGTGTTTGTCTAATTCCTGCGACTTCGTCAAAATCTTTTTGGACTTCACGTTTTTCTTTCTTCAACTTCCGCAAAACGACCATAACTTCTTCTATTCTTTTATCAATTTCTTCAAGTTGTTGAGAAGATTTTTGGTAAGCCTCGTCATTTTTTGCAAGTTTCACCTTCATCGCTTTTAGTCGGCTTTTTGCCTGCTCTTCTCTATATTTCAGGTATTCGTCAATTTTTAATTTTATTGTGTGGTCGGTTTCCTGCCAAACCGTTTGTTTGATTTCCAGCGGATAATCTTCATAATCAGGTAGTTTGCCGTGTTTGATATATGACATAATTCGGTTTAACTGTTTTTGAAGATTTTTTTTTATTTCAGGGTGAAACCTTAAGAAAAACGGATAAGGCAAGTCTGTTCTTTCGTTATTGCATTTTTTGCACAAGAAAATACCGTTCCCTGATGAATCTGCACCGTTTTGACTTTTGGGGTGAACGTGTTCAAATGTTGACTGAAATTCCATCAAAAAAGTTTTTACTATATCTAAATCGGTTTTTCGATTGATAACGCTATTTACTATAAAATCGTCTGTTCTTGCCGTTTCGTAAGGGAATGAACGAGCAATGGATTTGAGTTTTCGTGTAATTTTTAAATTTTGCGGATTTTCTTTTAAAAATTTGTTGTAAATCTCTTCGATAAGTCCTTTTTTTATTTCGGGAGTGTAAAATTTTCCGTTCAGAACCTTCACCGCCTCAAGATGAGCCTTTTGAAACTCTTCAACCGTACGTTTGTCAGGTAATTCACTTATTAAATCACGAACTTTTTTAAAAGTATTTGTTTTTTGTGCAAGTGTCTGTTGTGCAAAAGCTTCTGAATTTTTGTGGTGTTTTGAAAAGATTTCAGGCAGATTGAAGATTTCGGCAAAAGTCTTTTTAGGGAATTGTATTGAATAAACTTCCATCATGTCAAACAATTCTCGGTCACTTTTTGAAAATCTGTCATAAAATTTTGAAAGTTTTTGGATAACTTTCGGAGCCTTTACCGTGATGCCGTCAGATAGCAAGGCAATATGTTTTATCCCTATTTGAGTTTTCTCAGGCAGGGTGTTTATTTTTATTTTGTTTTCCGGTACAGAAATAAGTTCTCGTATGGATTTTTTAGGTTCAATCGCCGAAAGTTGTTGTAAAAATTCGTATTCGGGTGTTCCGTTGTATTTGTCCGCAATTATAGAATTTTCCAATGCTCTTTTAGAGCCTGCCATAAAGGATTTTAACAATTTCGGCAATTCGTCTTTGGCAATCATAGGTTCACCGCAACATCCGCAAGGTAATTTGTGTATAAACCTCGGAGTTTCAACAGGAAGTTTCGGTAATCGTTGCCCAAAGGTCGAGTTATTGTCTTCTATGTTTTTATATTTGTTATTGTTTGAAAAATATGAAATCTTTGAAATTAACATGATGTTTGTATAAAAACTATAAATCTAAAATTTTGCTATTTTGTTAATTTTTTTCTGAAAATTTTAATGCCGTTTGAATTGCCGCAATCATGCCTTTTTCGTCCGCAATACCTTTTCCCGCAATGTCAAACGCCGTACCGTGTCCGGGTGAAGTTCTTATTATCTCTAATCCGATTGTCGTATTTACCGTACCCATGCCGGCAATTGTTTTTATCGGAATAAGCCCTTGATCGTGGAAATTTGCAATATAACAGTCAAATTCGTCTTTTTCGCCTTTAAAATAATGACTTGCTGCATCAACAAAAAGAGTATCTGCCGGCAGCGGTGCGGTTATATTTATTCCTGATTTTCTCAATTCTTCAACTGCCGGAAGTAAAATGTCGATTTCTTCAGTGCCGATAATCCCGTGTTCTCCGGCATGAGGGTTAAATCCGCAAAGTGCAAATTTTGGGTGTTCTATTCCGAATTTTGTTTTGAAGGTTTGTGCCAAATTTTGAATTTTTGTAACTACCAAATCTTTTGTTATAGAGATATCTTTTAACGCACAGTGTCTTGTCAAAAGCAAAACTCTGAAATCGTTTGCGATAAATAACATTTCGGCAAGTTGATTCTCTTTTGCCAAATAGTGTTGCAAAACTTCTGTTTGACCGTTAAAAAGATGTCCTGCCAAGTGCATCGCTTCTTTGGCTACAGGTGCAGTAACTATTGCCAAAGGTTTTATTTCGCAAACTTTTTTTAACGATTGAAAAGAAAATTCACCCGCCTCTTTTGTAATTTTGCCGACTTTGATATTTTCTTCCTCATACGGAATTTTGATAATTTCATAATTTTTATTTAATTTTCCGTAAAAATTAAGCACTTTTTCATTGGAAATCAGTACGATTTTATTTTCGTCCAAATTCATTTTATTCAGTGCTTTTATGGTAATTTCCGCCCCTATTCCGTTAGGGTCGCCTGTTGTAATCGCAATCTTTTTCATTTTCTATTCTTCGTGCTTTTTAAAATAATTTATAATTTCAATAAGAGTATTAACTCCGCCCAAATTACCGGATTTTGTCACAATAAACTGGTCAGATTTTATGTTTTTACTCAACGCAATGGCTGGCAAAACTTCATCAAGCAGTTTTAATTGGTTAGCATTAATTGCATTGCAGCATTTGTAAGAGGTTTCTCCACCCAAAGTAATTAAAACCGCTTTAGTTTTTTCCAAAACTCGTCCCGTCAATTCTGCCAAAAAGTCTGTCACCGCACCAGCCAAGCCTGATTTAGACAAATCAGCCTTCATTGTGTCATCAGAAAAACCGTCAAAATTATTTAACAGTTTTGAGGTGTGAACCATAACTACATTTTCGCCTGTAAGATTAGTAACAATGCGGTTTACAAGTTCGTCTTTTACCCCTGCCAATATATTGTCCATACCGAGTTCAATAACAAGAGTGTTTTCCTCATAGTCTGCCGATTGCTCGTATTTGTCTATTTGGCTTGAAGTAATTTGAGTAGCACTTCCTGATACTATAAATTTCGGAAGTTTCGGTATTTTTATAGGCAAAACTTCTACGCTTTTTTCTGCACGAGGGAACCATTCGTTACTCAAAACCCTTCCTGCTGCCGAGTTCCCGACAGGTAAAATTTTGTAATTTGATTTTTGCATAGCAAGAACAATTTGTTCCAAATCCGTAATAGAAACAGAATCCGCAACTATTAGTTTAACCCCGTTTTCAATGAGTTTGTTCATTGTCTGTAAAATAGGACCCGCTCCGTCTAAAATTGTTTTTAATTCAATAGAACCGACAAGGTTTTTCAGATTTTCGCCGAGTTGAGATTGTAGAAGTGTCGGCAAATGCGATTCGTAAATCGGAGAATGCGGATCTCTTGCCATTTCCGTTCTTTCAATAGGAATACCTTTTAACAAATGGTATCCGCCCACTGTAATTCTGTTTTCTTGCGGAAAAGCAGGCATGATTATTGCGGCATCCCAACCCAAAACTTCAAGCATTGACAGAACTTCAACCGAAATATTCCCACGAACGGTAGAGTCGATTTTTTTGTAAAAATAGTCAGGATTGACCTTCTCAACCAAATATTGAGTTGCAAGTTTAACCTTTTCAAACGCAAATTCAGGAGCAATGTTTCTTGATTCCGTTGCGATTGCCCACGCTTGTGAGGTATTTGCTTTTTCGGGTTCTTGATCTGTATTTAGCAAAATATTTGTATCAACATTGTTCAGCATAAACTGAAGTGCCGTATCGTTAGCACCCGTCAGGTCGTCTGCAATAATTCCTAATGTATTTGAGTTAATTATCATAATACGGCTTCTTCAGTATCTCTTTTTGAACCGAGTAGTCTTATTGTATTTGCTCTGATGTAGAAAGATTCTCTTTCGTTGTTTGTTGTTTTGTCAACCCATTTATTGTTTGCGATTGCACCGTCAACAGCAACAAGCCTTCCTTTTTTTACATATTCTGCGGCAAATTCTGCTTGTTTGTCCCAAATATCAACATTGTACCAGTCGGTCACTTCTGATTTCGTTTTGGAATCCCATCTGTTTACGGCAACAGAAAAACTAGCTTTCATTTTGCCCGAATCAAAGGCTCTAAAACCTTCCGAAGCATCTCTTCCTACTCTGCCTACTATTACTACACTGTTCATTTATTACCTCTTTCAATAGTTTACATTATACAAATTTTTATTTTTTAGTCAAAATTAATACATTCTGACTAAACATCTAACTTTTTTAAGCACCTCTTTTGCTCTTGCTCGTGCATTTTCGGTACCTTTTCTGATAATTTTTTCCACCTCATCAATGTGTTCTTCGTAATATTTACGTTTTTCTCTAATCGGTTCAAATTTTTCGTTGATAACACCCGCTAATTGACGCTTACATTGAGCACAACCTCTCAAGCCTTTTTCGCATTCGCAACGAACCGTTTGAATTTGTTCTTCCGTTCCAAAGACTTTCCAGTATTTGAACGCTACTTCGCATTCATCAGGGTGTCCCAAGTCGTCTTTTCTTAATCTTGAACGGTCTGTTATCGCTGTCATAATTTTCTTTGTAACAACTTCTTCACTATCGGAAATTTTGATGTCGTTGTTGAAAGATTTACCCATTTTGTTGCCGTCCAAACCGCAAATTAATGAACAATTATTCAATAACGGTTTGCATTCGTGGAAAAATTCTTCCCCGTAAATATTATTAAATCTTCTTGCAATATCTCTTGTTATTTCGATGTGAGCAACCTGGTCGATACCAACAGGAATATAGTCTGTGTTAAACATCAAAATATCGGCACTCATCAAAACAGGATAACCCATTAAGCCGTAGTTAATTTGTGAGCCTTGACCGTCTTTTGATTTCAAAATTTTAGCCATATCTTTCAGGCATGGGTCACGTTCAACCCAGTTTTGCGGGGTAATCATTCCCAAATAAATGTTAAGTTCTGCAATCTCAGGGATTAGCGATTGAACATAAATGTTACATTTTTCCGGGTCAAGTCCGCAGGCTAACCAATCAATTACTACATCAAGTGAATTTTGTCTTAAACTTTCGGTGCTATCGTATTTTGTTGTTAAGGCATGCCAGTCTGCAACAAAGAAATAACAATCATACTTGTCTTGTAGAGAAATCCAATTTTGAATTACTCCCAAATAATGGCCGTAGTGTAATTTCCCTGTGGGACGCATTCCTGATACAACAATTTCTTTCATCTGTAATACCACCTTTCTGTATCTAATCCATTATATAACAAACACGCACCTCTTCCTTTTTGTATAAAATTTTGTTAAGAAGTTTGGGGGGACAGATTCTGAATAAGATAAAATCAACGCAATTAAAATTGCTTGATTTTTAATCTTTTCAGAATGACGATAATCTTGCTATTCTAATCTAAAAGTCACTCTGAACTTGATTCAGAGTCTGTTTTCTTCTGATTCGGCGGTTTAACCTGAAGCTTAAGATTTTAAACAATCCAAATTCACAATAAGGAAAGGCGGAGCCTTAAAAAGCCTCCGCCTCTAATATGATATAATATGATATAAAGCTTAAACTTCTATTTTGTCGCTGATATAGCCGTTAATTGCAGAACAGGTCGCAACATAAGGCGAAGACAAATAGATATAACCTTTTGTGTTTCCAAGACGACCTTGGAAATTTCTGTTTTGGGTGGTCAGACAAACTTCATCATCAGCCAAAATTCCGGCATGAATACCTACGCAAGGTCCGCACCCGGGAGGTAAAATTACCGCATTGGCATCCATAAAGATTTCCAACAAACCTTCTTTTAATGCTTGTTTATAAATATCTCGAGAAGCAGGGCAAATCAGCATTCTAACTCCGTCTTTGACTTTGCGACCTTTTAAAATTTTGGCAACGGTTCGCATATCTTCAATACGACCGTTTGTGCAAGTTCCGACATACACCTGATTAACCTTGATATCGTTCAATTCCTTTGCAAGTTTTGTGTTATCGACTGTGTGCGGGCAAGAAACAGTGTGTTCGATTTCACTTGCGTCAATTTCTATTATTTTTTCGTAATTTGCATCTTCATCAGGTTTGATATCTTTGTATTTATCCCCTCTTCCTCGAGAAATCAAATATTCTTTAGTTTTTTCATCAGGAACAAACAATCCGCATTTTGCACCTGCTTCAACCGCCATATTAGCAAGCGTGAAACGTTCTGCCATACACATGTTGTCAATTGTATCGCCACAAAATTCTAATGCTTTATAAGTTGCTCCGTCCGCACCAATCATTCCGATTAGGTGTAACATCAAATCTTTTGAGCAAATATCTTTCTTAAACTTTCCGTTCACAACGATTTTGAAGGTTTGCGGAACTTTTAACCAAGTTTTTCCTAATGCCATAGCAACCGCAACGTCAGTTGAGCCCATGCCTGTAGCAAACGCACCCAAAGCACCTGATGTACAGGTGTGAGAATCCGCACCCACTAAGATTTCTGTAGGGTTTACAAAGGTTTCTACAAGTCTTTGGTGGCAAACGCCTGAACCGACTTCTGATAGCATGGCACCGTAATCACGGGCAAAGTCTCTCAAAACTGTGTGCATATTGGATAATTCTTTTTTCGGGCTCGGTGAAGCATGGTCGATAAACAAAATCGTTCTTTCAGGATTTTTGAGCTTTTCTTTGCCGAGTTTTTTAAATTCCTGAACTGTTAACGGTCCTGTTCCGTCCTGTACCGCACAAACATCAACGTTTGTAATGACTAATTCGCCGGCTTTAACAGATTTGCCGGCATGGTTAGATATAATTTTTTCAACTAATGTTTGACCCATAAATTATCCCTCTTTTTCTTTAGTCTATCACAAATTGAAAATAGGGTAAATATTTTAATATTGGCGATGTTGTATTTTTTTATTGTGTCGGTTTCCTTGCTAAATTTTCCAAAAAGTCACTCTGAACTTGATTCAGAGTCTGTTTGTTCTTAGGGGATATAACAAGTGTAAACAGATTCTGAATAGGCTAAAAATCACTTTTCGTATTACTCAAAGGATTTTTCATGCCTTTCAGAATGACAAGAACCTTGCTAAGTGCCCCAAAAATTCATTCCGGACTCCGATCCGGAATCTGTATTGACTAATTTTCCAACACATATTTCGCAGCGGCGGAAGCGGGTGCAACAGTCGAATCAAATATCGCAATAGGGTAAACATCGGTCATAAAAGCACTGTTTTTCGGCACAATACATTCTGAGTTAATATCTGTTGTATGACTTTTTCCGTCAGAACATCGGACTTCTTTGTTCGGTAATTCTGCACCGTTTACGTCAATAAAGGCTATGCAATATTTTTGAAATTGACGTTCGTTTAGTCTTTCGGCTAAAGTTTTACCGCCAAGTGTGCAGGCGATATTATCACTTTGACCTTCCATTGGTGAGTGGAACATAAAAATACTGCCATCTAACATTTTATACATATATAATTCGACACCCTGCTCTTTTATCATAGTATCAGGGGTGGCTTTGTTGAATACGTCCCGATAATAAGGAACTCCATGTTTTGTTATTATTTCTTGATGTTTTGTTGCAAATTTGCCCGTTATATTCCCGTTTATAATTGCACAGATTGAGTTTACCGTTGTCGGGTTATCCTTGTCTTTATTTAGACAATTCTTTACACTTGCGAAATCAAAATCGTATTTTTGTGAGTTCATTTTTGCCATTTGATTAAGTGCTGATAAATTTTTCTTATATCCCGTTTTGAATTTTTGACAATTTGTATTGGAAATCAATGTCGGAATAGTCATGGCTGCGACAATTCCTATTATTCCCAATGTAATCAATACTTCTGCCAACGTAAAACCAAAATGTTTCATAAACTAACCTTTCTTTATTTAATCTGTGGTTTAATTATTATAAATTATAGATGATTGGATATTTAAAGTCAAGATTATAAAATTAAACTATGGATAACGAAATAATGTTAAAGATTTTTGGCTTAAATATTAAATTGGAGAGAATTAAAAGAGGTTTGACACAAGAAAGTGTGGCAGAAATTCTTGATTTTAGTTCAGTTTACATTTCAAATGTCGAAAGTGGTAAGCATAATATTTCATTATCTAATGCCTATAAATTTGCAAAATTTTATAATAAAACTTTAGATTATTTATTGACAGAAAAGTCGTAAAAAATAATGAATTAAGTCTAAAATTCTTGTAAAACGTTGATATGAAAAGACCCTGAAACGCCGTGTAGGAACAGAAAATTACGTTTCGAGTTCCTACTCATTTTCTAGTCAGTTCAGAGTGAGCACTTTACAATATTTTGCACAGATTCTGAATAGGCTAAAAATCACTTTTCGCATTTCTCAAAGGATTTTTCAAGCATTTCAGTATGACAAGTTTTTTTTTTACCAAACTTCGACAATCGGAAGGTTTGGTAAGTCTTTTAAAACATTTTTTATATTCGGTATGTTTGATTTAATTTTTATCCCTTTATTTGTGTAAGTTGAAGACAAAGAAACGATTTCCTGCAAGGTTTCAAAAAGATTTTTGTTTCGCAGGTCTATTATTTCCAAATCTGAATTTTTGTTAATTCGTTTCGTAGTCATATATCTTCTATCGGTGATTTTTTATAAAATTTTATAAAGTTTTTGTAAATATCCGACATTTAGAGGATATTTATATTATAATGACAGTGTCGAAGATTTAGTGAGGTGGGTATGGAAACAATGACATTAAGCAAAATTAACGAACTCGCAAAAGAAGTTTTGGAAATTGAGGCTAATTCAATATTACGTTTGAAAAATAATATAGGTGAAGAATTTGATAAAGCGATTGACATTTTATATAACTGTCGTGGTCGTGTAATTGTTACGGGTATGGGAAAATCAGGTTTAATCGGTAAAAAAATTGCGGCAACTATGTCATCAACAGGTACTCCTGCATATTTCTTGCACCCTGCGGAAAGCACTCACGGGGATTCGGGGGTAATTACAAGAGAAGACGTTATCATTGCTATTTCAAACAGTGGCGAAACTCAAGAATTAATGAATTTGTTACCGCTAATTAAAAGATTTGGTTGTCCGATGATTGGTATGACAGGTAATTTGAATTCAACTTTGGCAAAAACAAGTGAAGTTGTTTTGGATATTTCAGTTGAGCGTGAAGCTTGTCCTTTAGGAAAAGCACCTACCGCAAGTACAACTGCAACTCTTGCAATGGGCGATACTTTGGCTGTTTGTTTAATGGAGAAAAAAGGTTTCACAAAAGAAGATTTCTTAATGTTCCACCCGTCAGGAAAACTTGGTAAAGGTTTGACATACAAGGTTGCAGATTTGATGATTAAAGGCGATAAAATGCCTATTGTTAAGGAAAACGAAAGCTTTATTAATGTTATAAATACCATTTCTCAATTCAAATTGGGTATGGCGATTATCGTTAATGAAAATGGAGTTTTGTCAGGTATCTTGACAGATGGTGATATCAGAAGAACTGTTATTGGGCATTCTGATTTGACTTCACTCAGCGTAAAAGATGTTATGACCGAAAATCCAAAACGTATAACAGGTGATGCTTATGCTGCATCGGCACTTAACCTTATGGAAAAACATTCAATCACGGCACTTCCTGTCGTTGGTGATGATAATATTCCTGTGGGTGTAATTCACGTTCACGACTTACTTAGAGCAGGTGTTGCATAATGGATTTAAAGGAAAAAGCAAGCCAAATCAGGCTATTAGCGTTTGATGTTGACGGGGTTATGACAGACGGAAGCATAACTTACGATGAGCACGGAACGGAATACAAAACCTTCAACGCAAAAGACGGGCATGGACTTGCTAAAATGACAAAAAACGGTTATATTACGGCAATTATAACAGGTCGTAACAACGGAACTGTTGACCGAAGAGCCTCAGACCTTAGAGTAACAGAAGTGTATCAAGGTGTGCGAAATAAATTGCCGATACTTGAAGCAATTATGCAAAAATACGAGCTTGATTTTTCCCAAGTAAGTTATATGGGGGACGATGAGCCGGACATTTGTATTTTGGAAAAGGTTGCGATTGCTGCATGTCCTGCCGATGCGGTTGCAAAAGTTCAACAGGTTTGCAATTTTAAATATTCACTAAATGGAGGTCGTGGGGCAGTTAGAGAGTTGTGCGATTTTATTTTTGATAATAAAATAGAAGAAAATAATTAATAATGTATAAGGGGATAGTTTATGTACGAAATTAAAACACAAGCGTATTTTTCGGCGGCTCACCATTTATTGAATTATGACGGGGAATGCGAAAATCAACATGGTCATAATTGGATGGTTGAAGCTTTTGTAAGCGGTGAATCTTTGGATAAAAGTAATATTTTGATTGATTACAAAGTTTTGAAAAGAGAACTCAATGCTGTTTTAGATACTCTTGACCATAAAGATTTGAATGAATTACCTGAATTTAAAGGTGAAAGTCCTTCCAGTGAAATGATTTCAGCATATATTTATTCAAAATTGAAAGAAAAAATTGTTCAATTAAGTAAAATTACGGTTTGGGAAACTCAGACCTCTTGTTGTTCTTATTTTGAAGCCGAATAATAAATATTTTTAAAGGAGAGTTAAGTAAATGAATATTGTACTGTCAGTGATGATGGGGATTGTACAAGGCTTGAGTGAGTTTTTGCCGATTTCAAGTTCTGCACATATAGTTTTTACGTCAAATTTTTATAAGATTTTCAATAATGTTCCGATATCTGAAGAGCAACCGACTCAGGAAATTTTCTTGGATATTATGTTGCATTTGGGAACTTTGATTGCTGTTTTGATATTTTTTAGAAAAGATATTGCAGAAATTTGCAAAGCTCTTTGTCATGCCATAAAAACTAAAAATTACGAAAACCAACAGGCAAAATTAGGCTTATATATTATTGCAGGTACAATGATTACCGTAATTTTGGCATTACCTCTTGAAAAAGTAGCAAGTCATTTGGTCTTTCACCCTGCACTCGTTGGCGGATTGTTATTGGTTACGGGTGTCTTGTTGTTCTCAAGTGAATACATGTCAAAACATAAAGCAAACTTATCTCAAAAGGTAACTCTAAAACAATCTTTGTTAATCGGCTTGGCTCAAGGTATTGCGGTAGTTCCGGGCTTATCTCGTTCGGGGTTAACTATTGCGACAGGCATGTTTGCCGGATTAGACCGACAAACTGCTGCAAGGTATTCATTTTTGTTAAGTATTCCGATTATTTTGGGTGCATCTATGGTTTATCCGCTTATAAAAATTGATGTGACAGAAGCCATGACTTACAACTGGTTTGCAATAATTGCCGGAACTGTTGTATCAGGTATTGTCGGTTATTTATGTATTAAATATTTTATGAAATTTATTTCTAAATTTTCACTTAACATATTTGGATATTATTGTGTTATAATGGGGTTGTTCACATTAATATTTTTCAATATTTGTAAATAATTTATTTGTTAATATTTGTAAATAATATGGGGAGAATGTATCAAATTTTTAGTTTGACAAGTATTCTAATGATGTAAATTTTGGAGTTATCATGATATTACCGATTAGCAATTTTAGGCAAAATAACATAAGGTTTAAAGCAGAGAATAATATAAATAAAGAAGATACTGGTTCTGAAGCAAATTCTGCAAAAGAAGAACACGATACTTTAATGCCGAATAATGTTGTGACTCGTGCAAGAATTGGCATGGATAAAGTAACAAAGGCATTTTCTATCTATCCGGCAAAGGGTTTGAAAGGCAGTATAAATTCAAACTTTTATGAATTTCTAACAATGGGAACTGTTCCGTTTATTATTGGCAGTGGTATGATGATGGCGGTATTTAACGGAGTTACCAATAAATTTAACCATAATGCTGTAACAAAAGCTGCAAAACTTGGCAATAAAATGGCATTAGGGGTGTTGTTATATGCAGGTTTGAAGGATATTACAAAATTTTTAACTACAGCTCCAATTAAATGGTTCACGGGGATTGATACAGAGCTTCCGTATTCAAAAGTAAACTATTTTTTGAAGGAAAATCCTGACAGCGATAGCGGTTTGACAAGTATTGAATATCATAAAGTTGGAGAAAGTGTAGATTTTCCTCGTTGGGATCAACTATATGGCGATACTTCAAAAGGTGAACCAATCAATTTCAGATATGATAAAATCGCAAAGAAAAACGGTTTGGGCGAGAATTTGAATGATTCTGATCAAGATGTTAAACCTATGTATAAAGAGGTTTTGGTTAAGTCAAAATTAGCAAAAAGTTTTTCATCGTTTATGTGGGCGGTAACAGGAGTAGCATTGGCTTTCCAAAAACCGTGGGATGACTTTTTCAATGTCGCAACTTTGAAATTCTGGAAGGGTAAAGATTTTGTACATTCAATGAAAACTTTTGGAAGAAGTTTTTTGAAAAGTGTAAAAGCGTTGTATGTCGGACCGAGCGGAGAGGTTTCAAAACTTGATAAACATTCGGGTAAGGCTTTGCTTGCCGCAACTTTGTTGACTACGATTTTGGGAGTTGTGAACTCGTTACACATTACGAAAAAACCGAAAAAGACGAATAGTCAAATTAATCCTAATAAAGAAAGTGTGGTGTGCTAAATGAGAACTACAAATTTATTGCAATCATATATTCATAATAATACGACCACACAACAGTATAATTCAGACAAGGTAGCCAAGGATTTTGACGTTCACAGAGAATTGTCAAACAGAACGTTTATCAAACCTTTGCCAAGTAACGGAAAACTTATCAAAACTACCATAATGGATTATCCGTCAGAGGTTCAAAAAGATGTCAAGTATAATATCAAGGCTCTTTACCATGCTGTAAAAGGAGAAGCAAATGACCACGAATTAGGACGAATTAATGATATGGCATTGAAATTCGGCGGACTTGCTTTGGCGACCTATTTATTTACAAAGAAAAACACCCCCAAAACAAAATTGTTTGAATTTATCGGTTTAGGTACTTTCTTTGCAGCAATGGACGTTTGGCCTAAATTGTTCATTCAATTACCTGCAAAACTTATTCATGGAGTGAATGTTCGTCAACAATATGAAGATAATTACGGCAGAAAAAAAATGTTCTACCAAGACCACCAGTTTATTCCGTGGGATTTATATTCTGATAAGGAAATTAACAAAATCGGTGACAGATTGCATGTTCCGAAAGATATTCCAAATCGTAGAAACTTTATTCAAGAAAAAATGCGTAAGATTGCACTTCAAAATAACACCATGTGGATGTTGACTGCAGGGTTTGCAACTCCGTTATTAAGTGCATTGATGTGTAATGCGTTAGAAAAACCTGTTTCAAGATACACTGACAAGGCTGTAAATGATGAGGCTGAAAAAATCTTAACTCAATTCTCGGATGAGGTTAAAAAGATTGATTTGTCTGAAAATAAGGTCGCTTTAAATTCTATACTTACAGAAAATAAAGGCAAACCCGTAACACCTGAACTGATTAACAAAATTTTGGTTAATTTGTCCGATGGGTTAGACCATACGGTTGCAGTCGGTATTGAAAAGGATTTGAAAAATATCTTGCCGCAAAAAGAATTTAAACTTCCTGAAGAAAGCGTTAAAGAAATTCAAAAAGTTATAAGAGATACTATGAAAAAATCTAAAGTTTCTGAGGAAATTTTAGATAGAGTAGTTCCGACACAAGATGCTTTGGTTGGCAGATTGTCTTCAAAAGGTTTGTTGAATGGCGAATATAAAGAATTTTCGGAACATTCAAAAGTTATTTGCGACTTGATTGGTGAAAATATCCGAGCTGTTGCTCCGGAACTTGATGAAAAATCTGTTAAATCTTTGAATTTCAACTTAGACAGATTAATTCACTCAAAAACAGGTATTCAAAGCAAAGCGCCGTTATTCAGAACTTTAGGTAAAGAGACGGCAACTGTTTTGAACGAGGAGAATATTAAACGTTTAACCGAACTTTCTGATATTTTGAATGTTCATAAACCTGAAGAAATGTTGTTGAATAAGGCTGCATACTTAAAGGTAGGACAAGATGCGGAAACTGCATTAGCAAATATTTGGAATGACTCGGATTCAGGCATGTTCAAGGCTTTGGGCTTTACTGCGGACGAAATTAAAAAGGCTCGTTTGGACAATGAATTATCCGAAACTGTTTTGAGAACCAAGATTGAAAACCTTGTGGCAAATAAAGAGGCTTATGCTCAATTTATGACAAAAATGGAACAACTTTTGTCCTCTATTCACAGCAAAACTTCTTCATTGGATTTGTCAAAAGATGAAGATACAAATACATTCAAATCTTTAATCAATACAACTTATGACAGAACTACAAATGCTTTGAAAAATAAGGGCTTTATGAATACTGCAGAAAAAATCGGCGGTATTATTGACTGGCATGGTAATATTGCCTCTTCAAATACTTCTGCAAAACAAATTTTGCTTGATGCGATTGACCAACGTGTAATGGGTGTTAAAAGTTCGTTTTACAGATTTTTGAACTGTATGGATATGTATTACAGAATTTCTAATTTGAAGGGTGATAATCCGATTTTGAACGGACGTATTCCGAAAGAAATCAAAGAAGAAATGGTAGAACTTGCAAAACAAACCATGATTAGTGGTCACACTTCCGATTATGCGGAAAAATTATGGTCAAGACGTAATCCGGAACCTGATAGAATCGATTACGGTCAAGTTGACGTTACTGGCGGCAAAGTTAATAATAAATTCTTGGGTAGAGCGGGTGAAAATGCCATTGAATACTCTAATGACCGAAATTTCTATGAAAGTGTTATGAAATTTATGTTTGAGGAAAATGTCCACCCTGATACTTATGAAAGAATTAAAAATTCAGGCTTCTTGGAAGAATTTATGCGTTACAGAAAAGAAGTGCTTGATATTAACGGCGGATATGACAACTTTGCAAAACCTAACTTTAAAGTAAACGGTCGAACCGTGAAAACTCCGTCTATAATTCAATTTACCTTGAACGGTTGCCCACCGACCGAAATGGTTTATAAATGGTTTAATAATATGTATAACAGCAATAAATGGTTTAGCGTATTCGGCAAACTTGGTGCAGGTTTGATTGGCGTAACATTGATTTCTCAATTCTTCATAGGTAAGATGAAAGCACCAAATGTTAATAATAAAGGGGGGCAACAATAATGCTTACAATAACTCCGCAAATTTCTTCTTATAAGAAAAATAATCTTCAAACATTTGGTTCATGTTTGTTACCGTCCCAGAATCAGACCGCAAATATTCAAACACCTGCTCAAAACGAAAAAAGCGGGAATAATTTGCTGGAACAATTTTTGAAAAATAACGCAATGATTAATGCTCCTGCCGTAACTTCAGTGAAGCCAGCACAGGTTGAAGAAGTTAAACCATATAAAAATGATTTGAGAACCTTGTTTTTAACAAATAATGTTAAAATGTTGGCTATTGTTCTGAGATTGTTCAACGCTCAAGATACGAACGGAAATGAATATATTGACGGTAACGAAAAATGCGGAACTTTTTTAAATGCGATTGACCGCTTGGACGAAGTTAAAAAACAAGGATTTAATACTTTGCACATTTTACCGATAAATCCTCCGGGGAAAAGTAACGCCTATGGAACAGCAGGTTCTGTATATTCTCCTGAAGATTTGTTGAAATTAGATCCTAATTTGATTGATAAAAACGACCCAAGATCGGATATTGAGCAATTCAAAGCGTTTGTTGAGGCTTGTCATAATCGTGGAATTAGAGTAATGGTTGACTTGCCGAGTTGTGCCTCATTTAATTTGTACGAAGAACGTCCTGAACTTATGGCACACGAAAGAAACGGACTTGCAAAAACTCCGCAAGGTTGGCGTGATATCAGAATGTTTGAACCTTGGGAAGATGAAGGCAAAAGAACCTTAAATCCTGAATTGTTGGAATATCACAGAAAATTTGTAGATATGATGATAGATGCGGGTGTTGACGGAATTAGAGCCGATGTGGCTCGAGCAAAACCTGTTGAATTTTGGGATATTATCATTCCTTATTCAAGAAAACGTAACCCTGAGTTTGCTTGGCTTGCGGAAACTTATACTTATGAAGATGCTTCCCCTCAGGCAAATATGCCGTATGACAGACCTCAAGACTCTTTAAGAGCAGGGTTTGATGCTTATTATGGGCAGTACCATATTTTTCATGAATGGAATACTGCTCAACAGTTGCATGATTATGTAATTGATAACTTGAATCTGTCTTATGACTTAGAAAAGGGCAAATCTTTGATTGGCTCGTTTGCAACTCACGATGATAAATCTCCGATGTTGCATGGCGGTACGGTATTCTGTAACTTGACTTCAGGGTTGCAGGCAACTTTGCCAATGTTGAATCCTTATGCGGTTGACGGCTTCCAGTCCGGTGACTATTACAATTACAGTTATGCTGATAAAATTTCTGAACAAACACAGACAGATTCCAAAACAATGAAAACTCACCCTTATCAGTTGGATATCTTTAATTTGTCACGCAAACCGGGTGGGGAAAATCCTGAAATCGGTGAGTTTTTCACGAAGGCGATGGAACTTAGGGACAAATATAATGACGTTGTGACAAGAGGTTCTTATATTGTTTTGAATAAAGAGAAGGACAAATCCGACCAAGTTATTGCGTTTGCAAGACATAGAAAAGGCAGAACGTTACTTGTTATTGCGAACAGAAATGTCAATAGAAGAACGGCTTGTAATGTAATTGTTCCGACCTTGAAAGAAAATCAAAAATTAGTGAACTTGTTGCCAGGTTATGGTGAAAAGAGTGAATTCCAAGTATCACAGGGTAAGGTAGCGGTAGATTTAGGACCTGGAAGAATCCATGTGTTTGAAATCGATACTCCACATATTGAATCTTATACAAGCAAAGTCTATAAACAACACTAAAAATAAAGGACTTTATAATAAACAACTCGAGTTCAATGTTATTACTGAACACGAGTTGTTGACATATAACCTGACAGATAAAATTAAAGGACAGAATGTGTGTATAATTTAGGTTTTGTTTGAATTTGAGCCACTTCCCTGTTTTTGCGAAAAATTATCCTTTTTATCCTTCTTTTATCCCTAAATTTATCCTTTTTTCCTGCTTGTTTTGGAAAATTCACCCCAAACCCCGACAGAGTTTGCTTTTTGGTAAGGATAGAAAAAGGATAAAAACTTCCGAAAGGTGGGAAGTTAAAATTATTATTGGCTTAGTTAGATAACCATTTCGGTGCAAAAATTTGCACCACAGACTCACTGTTTGTAACAATTTCGTAATATTTGCAAAAAAAGCAATTTTGAAAATAAAATGTTTTATAATAAACATAGAGGAGATAGCAATGCAAGAATTAACATTTACATATGAACCAAAAGAATATTCTAATTACTCCAAAGAAATAATTTGTATTGACAGAATATCCATATATATTTTGAAAATATTAGCTATTCCTTTTTGTATTTCAGTTTATATTAGCATAATGTTTAGCGGAATATACTTGTATATATCACTCATTGTAATGTTTATAATAGGATATTTAATATCATATTTTTTAATAAGACACATATTAAAATTACAACAAGGCATACCCAAAGAAATTACACTTAGGATTGATGAAGAAACTATATTTTGCTACGCTGTAGCAGACCAGTCTATTCAAACAATGTATAAATGGAATTCAATTAAAGATGTATATAATACTAAACACCTACTAATTATTTTCGTATCGGACCTGCATGGTTTAATTATACCGAAGCGAATATTTAATTCAGAAGAAGAAATTGACAACTGCTGGAAATATCTTCAAGATTACTACAATAATGCACAAAATAAGGATTAAGTTATGTAGGTCGGTTTTACTAAACCGACAATAAAAGTTCTCGTTGCATCTGACACACTTTCTTAAACTGCAAGTCAATTTATATTAGCAAGGTTGGGCTTTTTGCCCAACAACTTGAAAATTTCTCAGTTTATCTGACACTTTTTCTTAAACTATAGGTCAATTTACATGACATTTTAACATAATTTTATAGTATGAGTTTAATAAAAGTGGTGATAATGAGTGAAGATTTAACTTTGTTTGAAATTTACGTTTTCAAATTTTTCTAATTAATAAAATAAATGAGATGTCAATGACATCTCATTTATGGCTCCCCAGGCTGGACTCGAACCAGCAACCCTTCGATTAACAGTCGAATGCTCCGCCATTGAGCTACTGAGGATTATTCTGTGGCATCTCTGCCGACTTCTTTAATATACACCAAACATTTTTTAT
>SFZC01000017.1 GCA_004558955.1 bacterium
GTCTTTATGCGGTCGGCAATATACGGGCATTGGTCGTCGTAGTATACGGTCAGATCGTTCGAATCAATCGTCTGTTTCTTTGCGTTTTCCGCAAAGTGCGGGGACGACCCGTCGAAGCTTTTTGCCAAAAGGAGATATTCGCCGGCGCGGTCGACGGGGCGAAAACCGTACTTCTCGGCAAATCGCATGTCCGAGAGCCACGCCTTTTGCTTGTCCGCACCGAGCATGCAGACTCCGCTTTTTCCATGCGCGCGTGCGTCGTCAAGACAGTGTTCCATCAGCTCTTTTCCGTAACCGTGTCCTTTCAGCTCGCCCAGCGTCCAGAGACAGTAGATGTAAAGATAGTTTTCGCCGACGATCGGGACCCATGCGCTCTCGAGAGGGGCGTATTCGATAAAGGCGCAGCCTTTGACGTTCAGTTTGCGAAAAACGTGCCCCTCGCGCAGACGCGCTTTTAGCCAAGCTCGCTTTGCTTCAATGCCCGCGTGCGGCTTTTTCGAACGTATCAGACAGCAAAGGTGTTCGGTATCGATGTTTTTAAGTTCCAAGTCATACAGACTGTCTTTAGCTTCGATATCGTTCATTGCTCTATTGTATTCTGCTTCTGCTTGGGTTACGGCAGCATCGTCCGTTTCTTCCGTAATTCTTGCACAAGATTTGTAATCTAAACCTTGCCATTGGTAAGAAGCATCAACCTGTTCCATAGTTACGATACCGCTTTCCATAGCGTACTCAATCCATTCCGGAGAAGATGCCAAACCGTTTTCCAAGACTTTGTAACCTTGCATCATTCTGTTGAATTGGTTTGTGTACCATTGAGCTTTAGCATCGGCATTGCCTGTGTTATCAGGGTCTGTTGAATCTTGCCAAGCATATTTTGGAGTCCCGTATTCTTCAATAACTTTGTCAATCATAAATTCTTTGATTACGGTTTCAAAGTTTGAAGACGGAGTAAGACCTTCCGCAGCCATATAACGTAACAAAAAGTCAACATCTGTTAGGTCTTTGTAGTCAAGGCTGTAAGGATTACCGTTTTCATCTACGAATTTTTCAGCTTGACCAGCTTTAAGTTGAGCTTTTACTTTTTCAATATTTGCACGGTCTTCATCTGTCGTTGATGCAAAAATTATGTTTAAATAAATATCTTTTGCATTTGCATAGTCGTTATAATATTCTTTTAAAGTTTGAGTTGAGCCTGTTACGGGTTTGCTTAAATCAATTCCTTTTTGTGACACTTTGTTGATATTTGCTTGATTGTCACCATCTTGGAATAATGAAGCAGCAAATTTTTCACCCATTTTGCTTAGGATTTCACGAATAATATCATCGGTAATACCGTTAACTAATTCGTTTTGTTCATCAGCACTCATGTTTGTATATGTTGTTGCTGTTTTTACTTTTTTAGGAAGTCCGTTTTCGTCAGTATCAGTAACGTTATAACGAGTTCTTTCTTTTTCAACTCCATCGTCATCTTTCATTTTTAGTTCAATATTGTTTAAAAATTCTGTAATTGAAACACCTGTTTTAGCATTATCACAAGTGTAATTATCTTTAGTTTTATAATCAGTAACAACGCCGTCTTTGATTGTAATTGTTACACCGTCATCTAAGTCTAAAGTATATGATTTTGAACCGTCATCACCTGTAGCTTCCGTGTAGGTCAAATCTTCAGTATCATCTGCAATTACATTGTTTCCTGAAGTTTTGATTGATGAAATTGCATCCGCATAATCAGCACGGTCTTCATCATCCATTATTGAATATAAATAAGAACCTGCTCCGATTGCATAGCTGTTATTAGGGTTTAAAAATGCGTTTTGTAAGTTTTGAATTTTGTTATTAATATTACCGTTGCCTAGGTCAATAGTGTAGGTGTTCCCAACTTTTGTAAGAAGCGGTGAATTTACCTGACCGCCGTTTACGCCGGTTGTTGATAATAAGAAGTCTTCCAAAACTTTAGAGCCTGCTTTATCTAATGCCGGTTTTGCAGATATGTATTTGCTATAGGCTTTGTTATATGTTTCAACTTCTTGAGAATTTTCATAGCTGTTGTAATTTTTATACATAGCTTCCATTTCGCTAACGGTAATGTAGTTGAAAGGTGCTACATAACCTTCGTTAGTGATGTTGCCAACTTCTTTGAAGTAACTTGTTTCATAAGTCAAGCCGTGATATTGAAGATATGTATTCAAGTTTTCGCCTGATTTAATAAACAATGCTGCTTCATCTTCGCTCACCAACAATTGACCGGCAGCGTTTATAAGTCCGTATTGAGTATTATAAGAACTGTAAGCAGTCAAAGCATTAAAGCTCAAATTTTGAGTTTTTTCTGTTCCGTCTAAGCCGTAGTTAGTGAATTTTAAGGTTGCATTATTCAAAGCATTAATATAGTTTTCACTTGCTTGTGAGCTTTCTGTTGATAATCGCATTTTGGCATTGTTAATTGTTTGAGATCTAAGCTCATTATCAGCCAATCTTGCAGTTAATGTTAATAATCTTGCTTGTGATGCTGCCAATCCCATTTTTGCTATATCCTTTCGCTTTTCCTTAAAGTTATCGTATTCTTTATATCGGCTTAATCTTCAATAACTTTAATGTTTTACCCATTATTGTTACAATTTTGTAACAATATTTTTGATAAATAATTTAGCGAAAATTTTGTAAAAGAAAAATGAACGAATGTAAAAATCCGTTCATTTTATAATCTATCCATCATAAATAAAACTTATTAACCGAAAGAAGAAAATGAGCTGCAAGAAGATGAACCTGAACTTGAACAGCCTGAAAATCCTCCGTCACTGAAGCTTCCGCAATCGCTGCCAAGAGTTGCAACTGCTGAAGAAAAATCGCTCATGAAACCGCAATCACCAAATGATTCACCGTCAGAATAGTCTGAGTAATTGATTACTGTAGAAGTAGAGAAAGAATAAGAATCATATTCACCTGCTGAAAGGTAACTTTTTTCGAAACCCATAGCCAAAACACCTGCATTTTCTACAGGATTGTTTTTTGAACTACTTGTTTTCTTTGCTGATGAGGTATTTGCAGTCTTATTTGTCTCTCCGAATAGTAAAATCATTTTTTTTATCTCCAGTGTTTCGTGTTTATTATTTACACTAATATAAAGGTTTAAAATTTTCTCAAATTTCAGCATGCGGTTTATTCGTTACAAAAGTTAACAGAATTTATAATTACATGGATTTACTCATTTAAATCCATGGGTTGATGTTCAACCTGAAAAATGATTGTATTATAGGTGTGTAGATTAGGGAGGTAAGGGAATTGAAGAAAGTTTTATTAATATTCACATTCTTAATTACGTTTATATTTACAACAGTATCAGCACTTGCTGACGGTAACTATTTACACACAATAACATTGGAACGAAATGATAACGGTTATAATGTAATACTTGGCTCGGATAAAGTTACAAAGGTTACAAAGAAATCACCGAAGAGTAATGAGCTTGTGCTTGAGATGAGCGGAATAGAATCTTCCGAATCCGTGAACGCTTTGTACAAAGGAACAAGTAATATTGACGGTCTGGTTATTGAAAATACTGCTCCAAATAAATTGAAAATTTCAATTACAGCAAGTGATATCGGAAATTCAACCGTAATAATTGACCCGATTAACGGTTCTCCGTCTATTGTGGGTGAAAAGTTACCAATGGATAAAATATTGTGGTGCGTATTTGTGTTGGCACTTGTAGGTGTAATTGTAAAACTATCAAAAAGCATTACTGAAGAGGAAGAAGGACTCAACATTAGAAACGATATTAAAACAAGAGAAATTCAAATGTATAAAAAATACAGAAAAGATATTTCTATTTCACCGACTTATGCACATAACGGCGATGCCCGACTAAAAACAATGGTGAAGAAAATAGATAGAAAGATAGACGAACGATTGCTATCAAATATCAAATAAAGAATTATTTAAACCTCAGAAGTTAAATATATCCCTAAAACATTTTATGTCATGCAAGTTTGAAAAAACTTGCTTTTTATTTTGAATATATTATTTATTCTGCGTGGGGGCATATTATAGGGTTTACATAAATTAATAAATTATACTCTAAAATGCAAAAATCGCTGCAAAAATTACTTTATAATAATGTAGGTAAAATAAGGTATTTTATGATTATTAATTCAGCATACAACATTAATTCAAAATCTCTTCAGACTTTTCAGGGTAGTAAAAATCAAAAAATGATGAATGCCGGTATTATTAAGTCTGATAATTACGGACTTGATAACGATACTGTCGAAATAAAGAATGCAGAAAATTCCGGTGATAATAAAAAATCAAAATTATTAAAATGGGGTGCATTGGTTGGTAGCGGAATTGTAGCAACAACAATAGGCTTACTTGCTCATAAGCATATTTCTGTAAAAAATGCTAAAAAGGCTGCCGAAGAACTAAAAAAGATAAAATTACAAGAACTTGAAAATATAAGGGCTGAAAAATTAAAAGAAGAAGCAAAAATTGCTCAGGAAAAGGCTATTAAGGCACAGGAAGAAGCCCGAGAAAAAGCAATCCAAGCAGCAAAACAAAAAGCGGAACAGGAGGCTAAAGTAAAGGCAGAAAAGCAAGCAAAACTTGAAGCCGCAAGAAAAGCCGAGACTGCAAACCGAAGTTTTAGATATAATACAGAAAAAGAACTTGCTCAATACATTGCCCCTAAAACGGCAATTATTCTTAACAATTCTAAGTTGGATGGTGAAAGCTTTGCGGCTTTTCGTGCAAGAATTAATGAAGAAATTGAAAAGATAGATGTCTTTGACTTTGGTCAAAAAATAAAAGATACTGAACCTCAAACTGTATTTAATGTTGTTTTTGAACAATTTGAGAAATGTCATAACAACGGCGGTAATGTGTCCGTTGATGATTTCTTAAAAACATTAGATAATGCAAAATCACAAATGTATATAACTTACCATGATTTTAGCAGTAAAGGTTCGTATGGTACTTCAAAGATTTATGATAAGTTTTCTGATTATAAAAAATATATCGATGAAGTTTCAGCAGAAATCAGAGCGACAAATAAAGAGGGTGAGCCTCCTTTGGCTGTTGTTAGAAAGGCTTTAAAATCCATTGAAAATAAAAATCATGTAAGACAAAAATTTGTTAGTGAGGTTTCTCAAAATTATGACAAAGAGCTTGGCGTGATTCAAGGTCGTTTGCACTATGATGAAACTAATGTTCCCCCTTTTAAGAAAGAAGTAACTATTAGTAAAGAGGAAAAACAAAAACTAGTAGATGAACTTAACAGTATTTTAAAAAGTGGTGGCGAACAAGCAAATTATACCGTTGATACACCGTTATCAACTTTACAACGAGCTTGGAAGGCAAAATATATTTCGATCCCTTTCTCTATGGATAATAAAATTGGCGAAACTGCAATTTTAGATCTTTTCCCAAGATATAGAAGTGGTATAACCCAAATAAATGGTGAAGATTTCAAATTTAAAACTTCAGGTAACTTTAAATATGAACCTTTATACAGACAAATGCACATAGAAAATCCTGAGGAGTTCGTAAAACAATTTGAAAATATTGGTGGAGAATATGTCCCGGGTAAATTGCAATCTTGTTCAAAAGAAAAATTGTTTGGTGAAGCCTGGAACGGTACTTATAATTTTACGGAATGGAATTCCGGAAATAATGTTAAATTCGTAATTCACCCGAAAGGGGCGATATCTAACGCCGCAGAAATTGGAGAAGGTAAATACGGCAGTTATGAGGCAATTTATTCGGCAGATTCAAAGTTTAGGATAGTTGGCACAATTAAACGAACCATTACTCCTGAAATTATTAAAAGAGATATGCCTGAATTTAGAAATCAATTTGACGATTTTACTAAATACGAAATTCATTTGCAAGAAATTTAGTCTTGAAGTTATGAAAAATAAATAGTTTAATCTGTCAGGCGATGCCTGACCTATATTGCTATTCAGTAGGTTGCCTGCTAATGTTTGAGTTTTTAAAAAGTAGTGCGGCATTGCAACGCAAAGCCGCACCTTAAAAACTATTAAAAACTTTCACAAAACTCTACTTTTGAATTGATGTAAAATATTCTTTGATATAATACTCAATCGCTTTGGCAGAATTCCCTGTTCCGTAAGGATTTTGAGCCTTTAATCTTGTTGATTTTCTGTCTTTGTCCAAGATTGAGGAACTAAAAGAAACGATTTTGTCATATTCTGCTCCGACAAGTACCGAAACTCCTGCATCAATACCTTCTTGGCGTTCTGTTTCGTAACGCATTACAAGTGTCGGGCAACCGAAAGACGGTGCTTCTTCTTGTATTCCGCCCGAATCTGTCAATATTAATTTTGCATTCTTCATCAAATATACCAAGTATGGGTAATCAAGCGGTTTCAGCAAATAAACGTTTGAATATTCGCCAAGTTTTGAATAAACTTTGCATTTTACGTTCGGATTCGGGTGAACGGGTATAACAAAGGTGTGGTCTGTATATTTTTTTACCAAATGTTCAATCGCCTTAAGTATTCTGTCTATTCTTTCCCCGTGGTTTTCACGTCTGTGAACGGTTATCAGAACTAATTTGTCATTAATTTCAATATCTTGTGATTTATAAAATTCTGCAGCCTTGTTCATTGTTTCTTCAGACAGGCAGAAAAGAGCATCAATAACGGTATTTCCAGTAACGTGGATAATACTTTCTTGTATATCTTCTTTCAGAAGTGCATTTTTGTTCTTTTCTGTCGGTGCAAAGTGCATTGCAGCCACTCTTGATGTCATTTGACGCATAACTTCTTCAGGGAACGGTTCATATATATCATAAGAACGCAAACCTGCTTCAACGTGGAATACAGGTATTTTGCGGTAAAAACTTGTTAATGCACCGCACAAAACCGTCATTGTATCCCCTTGAACAATGGTTGCATCAATTCTGTTATCTGTAAAAACTTTATCCAAAGAGGTCAAAATTCTTGATTGGATTTCTACAAGAGATTGGTTTTCTCTCATACAATCAAGGTTTATGTTCGCTTGCAGACCAAAATATGCAAGTGTTTGATTTGACAACTCTTTTTGCTGTTCCGTGTTACAAATTATTACCCTGTATTTTTCAGGATATTTTTTTAGTTCCAAGATTACGGGTGCCAATTTTATAACTTCAGGTCTTGTCCCGAAAACAAATAGTATATTTTTCTTATTCATATCTGTAGTTTATTATAAAAATCATATTTTTACAATTAAACGAATAAATAAAATTAATAGTCATTTATACAATATGAACTTCAAATCGTCCTGTTTAATATTATGCAGAAGGAGATGCGATATGTATGATTTATATATTTTAAATTCTTGTCCTTATTGTCAAAAGGTTATGGAGTTTTTGAACAAGAAAAATATAAAGTATCACAAGTTTGATACTTCAAATAAAGATAATGTTTTAAGGTTGATGACGATTGGCGGAATAGATCAGGTTCCGTTTTTGTACAACGATGAAACTGATGAAAAAATTTATGAGTCTGACAATATTATAAAATATATTGAGAAAAATAACGGGTAAAATTATGTTAAATAATCGAAATACAGATACAAATGAGTGTGTTTCTCGTGCAACATGTACTCTATCACCAACGATTGCGGCATTGGAAAGTCTTGCCGTAACTTTTTTGAAACATTTGAGTTTTTATTTGTTGGAACTCAAAAAATCAGGGGCGGTAAATCTTCAAATTCAGCAGGAAATAATTGACGTTCTTGCAAGTCTTGTTGCCGTTAATGAGTACAGCGAAAACGAGCTTTATGAAATTGTCGTCAATGAATATTTTATTCTTGATGAAGTTAAAAATACTTATCTCAAATTGGCAAAAGAGAGGGACTTTGAACCTAAAGAGTTGATTTTGCCTGTCGATTTTAATGCAAAAACGACATTATCTCAGGCGATTTCAATGGGTGAAAAAATCATGCTGACCGATGAAAAGGTTTCGCTGAAAAATAATCTGCTGGCAATTTTGTTGATAACTTTGCAAAGCATAAGTATTAACTTTGTGAACTATTCAAAGTTAAAAGAATTTGATTCAAATTTGTTTTATAAAATTATCAAGGTCATAAATCGCCTTAATTTAGAAGATATTTCGGTAGAAACAATTAAAAATGAAATTTCTAAAATTGTAAATTTAGATTACGAACTTCAAATCAATTTGGCAAATGCTTTTTTACTTCATTTCGGTGATATATCAAAGGTTTTGGTTTCTCATTCTACACGCAAAGGTAAGGCTATTCTTGTTTCAGGGAATAATTTTACAAGTTTGTACGAGGTTTTGAAACTTGCGAAAGAAAATGATATTGATGTCTATACACACTCAAATTTGTTAATTGCACATGCTTTGGGTAAATTTAACGGTTTTGAAAATTTGCGTGGACATTTTGGCAGCAAAACCGAAAATTGCATTCTTGATTTTGCGACTTTCCCAGGAGCGATTTTGATGACCAAAAATTTCAGAAATAATACCGAATATTTGTATAGAGGGCGAATTTTCTCAAATGACTACATTGTGCCAAAAGGAGTTACAAAGGTTGAAAATAACGACTTTTCACCGATAATTGAAAGCTCGCTTTCCGCAAAAGGTTTTTCTAAAGGCAAAACAAAAGAAGACACAATTCTTGGGTATGAAGAATCCGAAATCGTGACCAAGTTTGCTGAAATTGCTCAAAAACTGAAGGTCGGACAAATTTCGCATTTGTACATTATCGGAATTGATGCACTTTTAGAACGTGAAACCGCATATTATGAAAAATTCCTGAAATGCTTAAAAGAAGATGAGTTTGCGATAACTTTTTCTTATAATGTTCAAAGAGAGAATGTTTTAGCCATAAATGTAGGCAATTTCATTCCTTTAATGAACCGTTTATTGAGCCAATTCTTTCAGCAGGCTAATATTACGAGTAGCAAAATTAGTTTCTTTTTTACAACGTGTGATGTTATGACGTTATCTTCAATTATTTTGCTCTCGTCAAAAGGTGCGAAAAATATTTATATGTCACAATGTGTTCCAACAGCAGTAAATCCAACGACTTTTGATGCTTTCATTACGGAATATAATGTAAATATTACCGATACTCCGAAAAAAGATTTGGAAGCAATCCGACAAAAAAATAAGGCATCCTAAAAAGGATACCTTATTTTCAAATTCATTTATATAAATAACGAATTAGTATCTGTAGTGAGCGAAAGCTTTGTTAGCTTCAGCCATTTTGTGAGTATCTTCACGTTTTTTGCAAGCAGAACCTTGTCCGTTTGAAGCATCTAATAATTCGTTAGTTAATTTATCGATGAATGATTTTCCACCTCTTTTCTTAGCAGATTCAATCAACCAAGAAGAAGCAAGAGCAAAACCTCTGTCTGCCTTAACTTCGATAGGCACTTGGTAAGTAGAACCACCGATACGGCGAGCTTTTACTTCCAACAAAGGTGTAGCGTTTGTCATTGCTTTTTGGAAAGTTTCGATAGGATCTTCATTAGTTCTTTCTTTAATTCTTTCCATTGTACCGTAGAAAATCTTTTCAGCTAAAGATTTTTTACCACGACGCATAATTCTGTTGATGAATTTAGAAATATCAACGCTGTTATATACCGGATCTGCTAAAGGTATTCTTCTTGCAGGTTTAGAACGTCTTGACATTACTTCTTACCTCCCTTTGCATTTTTCTTTGCACCATATTTAGATCTGCTTTGTGTACGGTTAGCAACACCTGCGGTATCTAATGTACCACGAACGATGTGATAACGAACACCAGGTAAATCCTTAACACGACCACCACGGATTAGAACAACACTGTGTTCTTGTAGGTTGTGACCGATACCCGGGATATATGAAGTTACTTCAAATCCGTTTGTCAATCTTACTCTGGCAACTTTTCTAAGTGCTGAGTTCGGTTTTTTAGGGGTTGTAGTGTAAACCCTTGTACAAACTCCACGTCTTTGAGGACAATTCATCAAAGCTGGAGATTTAGTTTTGTCTTGTAGCTTTTTACGTTCTGAGCGTACAAGTTGGTTAATAGTTGGCATAATTTCTCCTTTTAATTTTACCAATTTGCCCTGCCTAAGTCTTACTGGGAACTTGGGCTTCGTATCCCGACTTATCACGTTTGCCAATCAAAAATTCAGCACGAAATCTTAATCGGCTTATCTTTATAAAACACCAAGCAAAACCGTTTGTCAACTGATTTTTAAGATATTTTACCCGTTAAGAGTTGTGGTCAATCAGTTTTGAAATCATGAAAATTCTCGGAAATTTTCCGAATAGTGAAAATATCGCACAATATGCCGTAATTCCAAGCATAAAGGTCTGAACAAGCGACCAATCAAAGAATATCGGACGGTTTAGTAAGAAAGTAAGTTGAGCCACCAAATAATTTATGAATGGTATGAAACTCAAGACTTTTGCAACTAAATCACATGCCAGTGACACGCAAAAAAACAGCAAAGCAATAAAAATTGATTGCATCGCATTAAATTTCAAAAAATTAGACACTGTCTTTTTTCTTATCGAAAATAGTATTAACGCAATAAGTCCGCCCCACCCCGCCGTCAAATATGAAATACACGAGATGATGCAATCGCTTATGTTGTTTGTCTTATTACTCATTATACAGCTCCAACAGCGTAATCTTCAACAACCTGACTGTAAATCAATCTGTATTCATCATTATCGGGAGCAATCGTGATTGAAGATTTGTATGAAGAAATCGCTTTTTCCAAATCGTTATCAAGGTAATGAGCGTTTCCAAGTAACATATAAATCTCGGCATCGTTTGGAGTCACTCTCAAGGCTTGCTTGTACAATTCAATTGCTTCAGGTATTCTGTTTAAGGTTGAATACAAGTTAGCAAGCAGTACATACGCATTCGGTGATTTTTCATCAAATGCAATCGCTTGTTTGAACATGTTTATCGCATCTTCATAACGTTTAAATTCCGTTAAGGAAATAGCGTAACAGATGTAAATTTTGTATTTGTCGTCCGTCATTGACAAAGCTTTGTCAAAATAAGCATAGGCTTGTTTTTCGTCTTTAATCAAGGTGGCTGCATTACCTAAACAAACAGCAACAAGCTCGTTATCAGGGTGCAATACAAATACTTTTTTGAATAATTTTAACGCTGTTTGATAATCCAATAATTTGAAGCAAACATTACCCAAATCAATCAAGGCACTTGAATTTTCAGGGTCTAAAGATAGGGCTTTTTCGTAATATGCTTTTGCTTCCACATAATCTTCAATATCTTGATATAACAATGCAATAGCGTTATAAATTTCAGGATTGGTTGAATTGAAATCTATTGCTCTGTTGTAATAGAACAAGGCTTTTGAAAAGTTTTTCCATTCGGCAAATACGTTACCGATGTTGTAATAAATCAGGTAATTTTTAGGGTTAAGTTCAAGTGCTTTGTTGTAGTAGGATAAAGATTTGCGGAAATCTCTTTCGTAAAACCACATTGTACCCATACCAACCAAAGCTTTAACATCGTCAGGTTTTATTGCAAGTAAACTGTCTAAAACCGACATAACCTTGTCGTAATCTCTTTGCTGAATGTATAACTCAGAAAGTGCGTGATAATTCTCAATATTGTTAGGCTCTTTTGCCATTTTAACGACTAACTCGTTAATCTTCTCATTTAAACTTAAATCTTTCATGCCTACAATTATAGCTTATAAAGCCGTTTTTGTAAATTAAATTAATATGTTTAGCAATTATTGGTTGATGTTTTTTATAACCTTGCAAGGGTTGCCGACTGCTATAACATCGGACGGGATATCTTTTGTAACTACTGAGCCTGCTCCGATTACGGTTCTATCGCCGATAGTTACCCCGGGAAGCACCGTAACGTTTCCGCCAAGCCATACTTCTTCCCCTAGTGTAATAGGTTTTGCATTTTCCAGCCCTTTTATTCTGTCTTTTGCTACTGTCGGGTGAATTGCCGTATAAAATCCGCAATTCGGTCCGATAAACGTATTGTTTCCGATTTTGATTCTCGCACAATCTAAAAATACGCTGTTATGATTAACATAAACAAATCCGCCAAATTCAATATTATACCCGTAATCACAAAAGAAATTAGGCTCGATAATGCTATCTTTTCCGTAATTTCCTAATAACTCTTTTAAAATTTGTTGTTTTTCTTCTTTTTGATTTGGTAACAGTGAATTATATTTTTGGCACAAGGTTTTTGCCTTAATTCTGTCGTTTTCCAAATCTTCACAAAACGGCATGTATATTTCACCGCTAATCATCTTTTCACGTTCGTTCATATAAATACTCTGCTTTTAAACTACTCTCTTGATAATTATTTTACAATAAAAAAAGAACTGACTAAATCAGTTCTTTTAAAAATGGTGGGTGTTGAGGGACTTGAACCCCCGACCCTCTCCTTGTAAGGGAGACGCTCTACCAACTGAGCTAAACACCCTTCCTTATTAGGTCTTTGTCTCTCGACAAGATTTATATTAGCAAGAACATATTTTAATGTCAAGCATTTTGATGAAACTTTTTTTATTTAATTACGTCTGAATGAAAAAGTGGGTATGGAGTGGAGGAAAAAGACAGTGTTAAATATAACAGAACCCAGATTGGACAAGCTTGAGAATAATTCGGAAGTAATCAAGTCTTTTAATAATATTGTGATAGAAGACGACACTTTGCAGACCTATTTGAAGGAAATCGGCAAAATCAGTTTGTTAAAATCGGAAGAAGAACGAAATTTAGGCAAATTGATTAAAGAACAAAATTCAGACATTGCAAAAAGAAAGCTTATTCAGGCGAATTTACGACTTGTTGTAAGTATAGCGAAAAAGTATATCGGACAAGGGGTAAATTTCATGGATTTGGTTCAAGAAGGTTCTATAGGGTTAATCAGAGCCGCTGAAAAGTTTGATTATTCAAAGAATTTCAAATTCTCGACTTATGCGACATGGTGGATTAAGCAATCAATTATCCGAGCAATCGCAAATTATTCAAAATCAATCAGAATTCCCGTTCACATGTCCGATAAAATTCGCAAGTATAAACGGATTTATAATGAACTCTCAAATTCTTTAGGGCGAGAACCGACAGACAATGAGATTTTGCAAAAACTCGGGATTTCCCTGTCAAAATTACAGAAAATTAAGCAATCTATTTTGGTAGAACCTGTCAGTCTTGAAACGACTATTACGGACGATTTATGCCTTAGGGATTACATAGAGGATAAAACTTTGCAATCACCTGAAGATAAAGTAAAGCAGGACTGCATAAAAACAGATGTTCCAAAATTGTTGAACACCTTGCCGGAAAGAGAAAAACAGGTTTTGGCAAACAGATATGGGCTAAATTCAGACAAACCCAAAACTTTAGCACAACTTGGGGACATGTTGGGCTATTCAAAAGAGCGTATCAGACAAATTGAAGAGGGGGCGATATTAAAACTTCGTACAAACGAAAAATTCACACATTTCAAAGACTACATAGAAAACTAATATCTCATAGTTGTATTCATCATCTTTCATTCGATGCCGTTTCGGTGTCGAATTATTTTTTGTAAGAAAGGATTAATATCCCTCAGCAAGCAAAGATTTTGCAAATTCTATAGACTGTTCGTTTATTGTTCCGCCTGCAAGTTCTGCCAGTGCCTTAATTCTATTATCGCCTGTCAAAACATAAACCTCGACTTTAGTTTCATTTTCTTGTGATTTTCTTACATAGAAATGTTTATTAGCTTTTGAGGCGAGAATTGCTTGGTGGGTAATTACTATGATTTGGTGGGTTTTGCTCAATTCCACTATTTCGTCAGCAACGCTTTGGGTTGCTTTACCTGAAATTCCAGTGTCAATTTCATCAAAAATAACGGTGTCAATGTCGTCAGTTTGAGCAAAAATCGATTTAATAGCAAGCATTACTCTTGAAATTTCACCGCCTGATGCGACTTTTGCAAGTGGTTTTAAGTCTTCCGAAACGTTAGTGGAAATCAGAAATTCAACATTATCAATACCGTTTGGCGAAAGTTCTTTTTCTGTTACCGAAATTTCAAAACGAGCCTTAGGCATTTCCAAAGCTGTAAGTTTGTCTTGAACTAAAACTGACAAGACTTGGGCATAGTTTTTTCGGTGTTCGCTAATATTTTGAGCAATTTTAATCATGCCGGCATGTTGTTTTTCAATTTCTTTTTCCAAATCCTCAATGTTTTGTGTTGAAAATTCGATAGAATCAAGTTGTGAGCAAATTTCATCGTAATTTTTCAAAACTTCTTCCAAAGTTCCGCCATATTTACGTTTCAGTTTGTCCAGCAAAAATAAGCGTTCTTGAATATCGTTTAAACGTTGAGTGTCATTGTCCAAATTTTGGCTGTAATCTCGCAATGTTGAAGCAACATCTTTCAAGTTCTCCGTAATATCGACAAACTGCTGATAAACCTCTTCTAATGAGTTGTCAAATCCTGAAGCCTTTGAAATATCAAATTTAATTTTTGTTAAAGCTTCTAAAATAGACCCGTCATCACCATTTATAGCCCAATAGGAACTTCCCGTCAATTCTTTTAGTTTTTCGGCATTTTCAAGCACTTCCATTTCTTTTGTAAGTTCTTCGTCTTCGGTTACATTTTGAATATTTGCTTCTTCAATTTCGTTTTTTTGAAATTTTAGAAATTCAATCTGAGAATCTGTTGCTTTTGCTGAATTTTGCAGAGTTGCAAGTTCTTCCGTCAGGCTGCACCAATATTTATATTGCTTTTTGTATTCTTCAAGTTTTTCTCCATACAGGGCTTTTGCGTAAGAATCCAAAAGATTTATATGGTATTGCGGTTGCAAAAAGGTGTAAGTTTGATGTTGTGAATGGATATCGACAAACAAGGTTCTTAACCTTTTCAACAGTTCTTGATTGACAAGAGTTCCATTAATTCTTGAACGCACAGAGTTTTGAGTAATTTCTTTAGTTATAACGATTTCCTCACCCAAATTATCAATGCCGTTTTCTACATAGAACTGCGTTAAGTCATGTTTTTTGTTTTCAAGGGTAATTTCAATAACCGCTTTGTCGCATCCTGTTTTGATAACGTCTTTTGAAACACGAGAAGAAAACACCAAATCTATCGCATTAAGCATTATACTTTTCCCTGCACCGGTTTCGCCCGTAATTATATTTAAGCGACTATCAAAATTGGCACAGAGTTCATCTATTAATATATAGTCTTTAAGTTTTAATTGCTTAATCATAACTTTTGCTTTCAGCGTGTTACAAAATTATAGATTTGCTCCACAACATTTTTTGTATTTCTTTCCGCTACCGCAAGGGCAAGGGTCGTTTCTTCCGATTTTTTTAGAAGTGTCGATTTGCGGTTTGTTTTCGTTATCTTCGATTATACCGAGAGTTCTTGAAAACGCATTTGAACGATACAAAACAGTAGTAGATGAGATAATTTTGTTATCAATATATCTGCGTTTGTAGGTTTTTAATAATTCATCCAAAGTGTAATTTTTAGCAAGAACAGCATTAACAATTTCCATGAAGTTGTTGTGTTTGTTTGCAACATTTCTGATTAGATTTGCAGAATATTTGTCCTTGTTAAGGAAGTATTTAATACACAAATCGTAGTTAGTAATTTTTGTGTAATCTTTCACTTCAAAAATCTTGTTGAAAGTTCCATAGAATGGAATAGCGTATAATCCCAATTCTTCATCATAAATAATACCTACATCGTAAGTTTCTTTGTGGGAAGAAAATCCGCCCAGTGAGTTTTCCAAGAAGTTGTCATACGAGTTGTTAAATTCATCGACTTCAAAATATTGATATTCTTCAGGTTCAACGATAAGACTTGAAAAATCACCTTTTTTACCTTCTTCTGCGTAGTCGTTAAACATTCCGATTAAGTCGTCGGCATATTTGTTTGTTGTGATAATTTCAGTTGTTCCGAAGAACTCAACGAATTTTTTATAAATATCTGCAACATCCTGCTCTATTTCTTTTTGTTTTTCAGGGTTGTCAAGATAAACAAGTTCAGGGTTTTGAATAATTTTTGCAACTGCAAAACGATAAGCTTCATCTTTTTTAGTAATAGGTAAAACTCCTGAGATTTCCAACAAATAGTAATCTCCGCCGAAATTAACGATTCTTGCAATTACATAATCACCGGAGCCGATAGATTTTAGTGAAGTCATCTTCATTAGCGAAGTAATCATATATTTGCGTTCATTAACAATGTTGAATAATTCAAAACCGTTTTTTAGAACTCTTTTAACTTCAAAAACCGAAGAAATCGAATTATCAATGGCTTCGATAATTGATTTGGTTTCTTTGCTTAATTTTTTTGTATTCTCTAAGTATAGTTGCGGAATACTTTTCAAATCTTCGCCAAGATTTCTTTCCAAGATATAGTTGAAACATGCCGATTGTAGAGGCACTCTGTTGTTTGAGTTTGCTCCGATAGTTCTCAAGTATTCGTTAAAATCGTCTTTAACCAACTCATTAGTTTGGATAAATTCGGCAAGTTTACGGATAACATCGTTAATACTCTCGGTACGTTCTTGAATATTCATATTAAAATTTCCCCTTCGTCTTTATTTAAGATTATTATAATTTAAAGATAATTTAAGCATATTATACAAGTAGTGGCAAAGAAAATGCAATTAGTCCGTAAGTTTAAAATCACCGTTCTTTTTAATGTGTTCCACAAGTCCGCCGTCTTGCAAAAGTTTAATCATAACGGCAGGTAGCGGTTCAATTTGGATAATTGCACCGTTTGTCAAATCTGTAATTACGCCTTTTTCTATATCTAATTCCAATTCATCGCCGTCGTCAATAGCATCAGTGTCGCATTCAATAGCCAACAGACCGATATTTATTGCGTTTCTGTAAAAAATTCTTGCAAAAGATTTTGCCAAAACAGCACCAACGCCGGCAATTTTCATAATTAGCGGAGCATGTTCTCTTGATGAACCCAAGCCAAAATTTGAACCTGCAACGACAAAATCGCCTTTTTTCATTCTTTGAGCAAAGGTTTCGTCAGCGTCTTCCAACACATGTTTAGCGAATTCCGGCAAGTTAGACCTCAAGTGGTACAATCTGCCCGGTGCGATGTGGTCAGTTGAAATATTATCACCGAATTTAAAAGCTTTACCTTCCATGAAAACTCTCCTTTTTAATAATATACTATCGCAAAAATAAAATGTGTGCTATAATGTAAATAAAGGTATTGTTATGTATTTCAGAAAAAAATGTAAGATAACGTTTATATGTCACGGAGCAACGATTTATTCTGAGGAAATGAGATTATCGGATGCTGATAACTATCCGCCGTTATCGGAACTCGGGGTGTCGGAAATTGATGCCATGACAAATTATATAAGAGCAAGAGGGGTAAAAAATGACGGAATTTACACCTCACCTTCCGTTCGTACAATTCAATCGGCTATGATAATTTCAAAGGCTTTCAAGACTGATTACAAAGTTTTGGACGACTTAAAACCGAGAAAAAACGGTGCTTTGAACGGATTAACTCTTGAACAGATTTTGAAGAAATATCCGAATTCTTATCCTAAAATACTTGAAACTCCCGATGAAAAACTCGGAGATTTGGAATGTACCTCAGCTTTTGTAGCAAGAATAAAAAAGACGATAGACAGCCTTGTTGAAGAAAATATAGGAAACCGTATTATAATTGTAACTCACCCTGATGTAATTCAGGCGGTAATTTGTTCGGCGTTGAATATTCCTGCCGACAGATTTTCTCAAATTTATATAAGAACGGGTAGTGCAACTCAAATTACTTACTTTGACGGTTGGGAAAGTCTTGTATATTCAGGGTATTTGCCGTTGAATTAGTTTTTATTCTCTGCTTAGCAGACCGGCATGTTCCTTTATTAAAAATTCTTTTTCAGGTCGCATGCTTATTTTATCCCACGGTAATTCTGCCATTGGGTCATAGTTTTCTATTGCGTAATGGTCGGTGTCAATTTTTAATAATTTTGCCGCTTTTTTGAAGGCTCCAGTTTTGCCGCCGTTTTTGTAACTTTCTATTAAATATTCCGTCAAATTTTCGTCCCCACGAGAAAGTACGGCTTGAATATAATCCCATTTCAGACTGGAAACATTAATTTTAACCCCGATTTTCTTTAATCCTTTTGTTAAATATTGAATACGTTTTTCTAAAATCTTGTCAGGAGTTCTTCCGCACCATTGGAATGGTGTGTGAGCCTTTGGTACAAAGGTTGAAAACCCAAATGATATGTCAAATTGTTTGTGACGTTTTTTTATTCGTTTAGAAAGTTCTATAATTTCTTGCACATCTTCGTCCGTTTCTGTCGGTAACCCTAAAATTCCGTAAAACTTCATTCCCTTTAGTCCACACTCAATGGCAACGTCTATTGCCTGATAAATTTGCGGTTCCGTCAGTTTTTTGTTAATTACCCTTCTTAATCTTTCACTGCCAGCCTCAAGTGCCAAGGTTAAGTTTTTTTGACCTGCTTTGACAAGAGTGTTGACTATTTCTGGTTTGAATGAATCAACTCTTAGCGAAGATACGCTCATTTCGATATTTTCGCCGTTGTCGATTTTGTCGCCGATGTACTTGCAAATTTCTTCAAATTTCGGGTGTGCTGTTAATTGTGCTCCGAGAAGTGCGATTTTGTTTGTTTTTGTTAATCCTAAATCAATGGCTTCTATAATTTTTTCATAAGGGACAAATCTTAGTGGTAAATTGATATATGAAGCAAGGCAAAAGCCGCATCTGTTCGCACAACCACGTTCTACTTCCAAAATGAAAGTGTTTGGGAAAAAGGATTTTTCGCTCAAAATCGGGGTGTAGATACATTGCGATAATTTTTTTGTAATTTTCCTTACTATCGATTGATTTACGCTCGGAACATAGACCCCTTCGACTTTGCTCAATAACTCAAGTATTTCCTGCTTTGGCTTGTCTTGATTGTCTTTGCAAATTTCTATCACTTGTGTGTTAACGTCTTCCCCGTCACCGATTATCATAAAATCGTAGATTTCTTTGTAGGGTTCGGGGTTTGCTGTAATTACTGGACCGCCCGCAAAAATCATCGGGTCAGAGTCTTTTCTGTCTTTTGCTCTAAATTCGTAATTGTTTTTTTCTAAGAATTTGAAAATCTCCAAGAAATCCATGTCAAACGAATTTGAAATTCCGATTAGTGAAATCTCATTACGCATAATGTTTGTGGTTTTTGAATCCGAATAAACACGTTCTATCTCGATGTCTTCACGCTCATCAATGGTTTTGAATAACCACAAATAACCTAGAGAAGAGAGTGCAAAAGCTTCGCAACCGGGGAAAAAGAACCACATTTTGTATTCGTAATCTTTTTTTATACTTTTGTTATACAGATAGATTTCGCTATTGTTCTGCAATTTCTTTTCCTTCTTCAATTTTTACGGTCTGAGCTTCCTGTTCGTTGTCGTTGATTGGTTTCAAATACAATTCGTCAATCAAAACACAGATTGTAGCGGCGATTGCTGGTGATAAGATTACACCCCATACTCCTAAAAATCTTTCTGCTACAAAAAGTGCCACCATGATGTTTATCGGGTGAAGTTGCATGAACTTACCGAATAAGAACGGTCTTATTATGTAATTCGAAACCTGTTGGATAACCAAGAACAGTACGACTGCAAGAATAATTTTGCCAAGTCCGAGTTGGAAACCTACAATTACTATAACCCCGATTGCGATTGAAGGACCAAGAACAGGGATAATTTCACAAATACCTGCGATTAAACCTAACAAAATCGGGTAGTCAATCTTTAACAGTGCAACTTCAAGGGTTACCATAACGCCGACGGTTACCATTGACAGAACTTGAGCCCTTACATAGTTTCCGACTTTAGTCGTTATATTATACAATATAAGCTCTGCTTTTGATTTTAGTTTTGGCGGGAAAAATTCAATAAACTTTGTGATGAGATATTTTTTATCCACCAATATATAATAAATAAACATTGCAAGTGCTAAGCAAATGAAGATTGTTTGACCTGCTGCCATTGTGACGTTCCAAGATTGATTGAACAGATTTTGAGCAATGTCAGGGGTGCTGTTTGCCAGATTGTCTATCGGAATGTATGAGGCAATGGTTTTTCCGTATAATTTTGTGTTCGTTATTATATTATATATAGTCGTGATTTTTTGCGGAAGTATCATGGCAAATAGCTCTATTTCCTTGTAGCATGCGGCAATAATCGGGAATAGTAATGCCAAAAGTACAAATAACGTTGTTGATAAAATTGCTAATGCTGAAATTGCTCGGTTTTTAATCTTTGTTTCCAAGAAGTTTACAAACGGGTTCAAGGCTGCTGCGATTACATAAGAAGCGAACAGTAGCATTATCAGTTCGGTAAGTTTTGGAATTAAGAAAAGCAAAATCCCTACTAATATTAAGAAAATTATAGTTTTTGTATTAAAAAGTTTCTTTATCATGTTTTATCTCCAAGTCTGAATTTTGTTTCATGATATCACAAATTTATATAAAAATATCGCTCAACATGGCTGAAAGTCGTTCATAGCATGAAAAATTCATGAAAAAGTATCAATCGCCGAAACCCTTGTAAATACTGGAATAAATAATTCATTATATAAAAAGTATATACGAAAACAAGAGAACTTTTGTAACATTACTTAACATGACTATTTAAAAAAGGCAATTATTGCGGAAGAAAATACTTTATATAATTACGAGGACAAAACATAAGGATTAAACGAGGCAATGGGTTTCTTATTAGGAGCATTTGGAAAATTGATGGCGGGCCGCAGGGTCAGAGATCTGCAAGCACGCATGATGCGCGTTCAGTCGAAGGCTAGACGCACATCTCGCCAAATCGAAAAAATGTCTAAAATGCTCGAAACACAAAAGAAAATGGAATCGAATAGCCTGGCAATGCAACAACAAATGGCAAACAGTGGTATGTCAGGTGCTATTTTCGGTGCTCTTGCTCAGAAAGGCATGGTGTCGAATAATCCAAATGTTATGGCTTTGTTATCAGGTGGAGCAGATGCAAGTTCATTGTTGAACAGTACATCTATAAATGCTCAAGATCAAGCCTTCATCGGTCAATATACTCAATTAAGGACTCAAATGGCTTCATCAAACGAAATGATATTGGCTCAACTGAAGAACCAAATCGAAGAAAAATACGAAAACATGAACGATATAATGCTGGAACCTTTGAAAATGGAAGAAGATTCCTTGCAAATGGAAAAGGAATCCTTGGAATCACAAATCCAAATCGCACAAGCAGATTACGATGCTTGCAAGAAGATGGAACAAGCGGATGCCAAGAACCTCGCTCCAAACTACACAGGTCAAGGTTAATAACAACCCCAAATATATATCAAACGGGCTCACTCAAGAGCCCGTTTTGTTGTGTATAAGGACTGGTTGGTAATGTAAAAAAATACAAAAATTTGGTAGGTACATCAAATAGTCATTCCGGGCTCCGATCCGGAATCTGTTTTTTAGAGGGAATAAAACAAACTTGAAACAGATTCTGAATAGGTTAAAAATCACATCTCACATGTTCAAAGAATTTTTAAAATCTTTCATAATGACATCTGGGTGTGGTAAGCAAGGTTTTGTCATTCTGAAAACTTAGAAAATTTTTTCGAAAATATTGTGCATTAAATTTTCTTGTTATTCAGAATTTGTTTAGTTTAGGAAAACTATCATATCTTCTGCTACTTCTTTAGTATATTAAGCCCTATTTACATATTGAAACTTTTTTATATTTTGTGTATAATTTTTGCATAAGGAGAGATAGGAGTAAAATAATGTTCGAACGTTTTACAGAAAAAGCTATAAAAGTTATTATGCTCGCTCAGGAAGAGGCTCGCAGATTAGGGCATAACTTTGTCGGTACTGAACAAGTACTTCTCGGTTTAATCGGGGAAGGTACTGGTGTTGCCGCAAAAACCCTTAAGTCTATGGGCGTTAACCTCAAGGATGCAAGAACCGAAGTCGAAAAAATTATCGGTCGCGGTTCGGGGTTCGTTGCGGTAGAAATTCCGTTCACCCCTCGAGCTAAAAGAGTTCTTGAATTATCTTGGGATGAAGCAAGACAATTAGGTCATAATTACATCGGAACAGAACACTTGTTGTTAGGCTTAATCCGTGAGGGAGAAGGCGTTGCTGCAAGAGTTTTAGAAAACTTAGGTGTAGATTTGAACAAAGTCAGAAGTAATGTTGTTAAGATGTTAGGAGAATCAAAAACCACAACTTCAGGTTCAACCTCTTCTGCGGGTCAAAGTTCATCAACTTCAGGCGGAAAAACAAAAACACCTAGCCTTGATGAGTTTGGCAGAGATTTGACTTTGGCGGCTCAAGAATTAAGACTTGACCCTGTTGTCGGTAGAGAAAAAGAAATTGAACGTGTAATTCAAATTTTGGCAAGAAGAACCAAAAATAATCCTGTATTACTTGGAGAACCGGGTGTTGGGAAAACCGCTGTTGCGGAAGGGCTTGCTATCCGTATCGTGAATGCTGAAGTTCCTGATATTTTGGACGGTAAAAAAGTTATCCAATTAGACATGGGGTTACTTGTTGCAGGTACTAAATATCGTGGTGAATTTGAAGAGCGTCTTAAAAAGATTATGGACGAAATTCGTCAAGCAGGAAATATTATATTGGTAATTGATGAAATGCACACTTTGATTGGTGCAGGAGCCGCGCATTGATATAAGCCGTATAGACTCTTCTTTGATAATCTGTGTCAATATCTCCGCAGCTGCGGCGGAGTACTGCATCAGAGAAAATACACCGAGTACAGCAGGGTAGTGCTGGCGCTGACAGCCATCGGCCGGTCTCCTTCCGATGTGGCTGGGTACGATCTGCTTACGCCGTTGGCAGACTATGATTCTGTGGTATGGCAGGGACTGGCCGGCCCGGTATGGGCTTTGATAGCTTTGG
>SFZC01000098.1 GCA_004558955.1 bacterium
TGACGAGTGAAGATATTATCGCTCAAAAATACGGGTGGAAAAATTTGCCGATAGCCTACTATATCGGGCATAGTGCAATGCGTGACGGTAATAAAATTACCCATGACGGTGTGAATACTATTGTTTTTGGGGTGAAAAATCCTGAAAATACGGCTGTTTCTGTTATTGAACGAGTAAAAAAATATTTTGACAAGGTTGGTATAAATTACAGAACCCCTGAGGATATGTTGAGAGCATATTGGTTAAAATTTATGCTTAATGTTTCCTCAAATCAGCCTTCTGCGATTTTGCGAATGACTTTTGGCGATATGCAAAACAATTCGAAATTTTTGGAATTTATGAAACATATTATTGATGAAGTTGCAAGTATTGCAAAGGTTGAGGGGGTAAATAATACCGAAACAATGTATGAGGAAGCAATGAAATCGTTTTTCTCAATGACACCTGACGGAAAAACCTCAATGCTACAAGATGTTGAAGCCGGACGTAGAACGGAAGTTGAACTTTTTGCGGGAACTATAATTGGTTTTGGCAAAAGACACGGCATTCCGACCCCTTACAATATGGTTTTGAAAGAGATGTTAGAGGTGGTTCACGAGAATTACAAAAAGTAATTTTCATGATAATATCGAGTTATGAAAGAATTTGATTTTTATGTAGTTCCAACCCCGATTGGAAATTTGGGTGATATAACGTTAAGAGCTTTGGAAGTTCTTAAAAGTGTTGATATGATTGCTTGTGAGGATAGTCGGGTTACGCAAAAAATCCTAAACCATTTTGATATTAAGACAAAATGCGTATCTTATCACAAGTACAATGAGCGTGAACGTGTAAATCAAATTATAGATATCTTGAAATCAGGTAAGAAAATGGCACTTGTGTCTGATGCGGGAACTCCGTTGATTTGTGACCCCGGAAGTGTTTTGGTTAAAGAACTTCGCAATAACGGTTTTTCCATAACTTCTCTACCCGGTGCGAACGCAGTTGTCACCTTGTTGTCACAGATTTCACGAGAAGATGAAGAATTTACCTTCGTCGGATTTTTGCCGAAAACTCAACAAAAAATTGAAGAAATTGCCACAAAACATAAATTTAACGACTTTGTATTTTATGAGTCGCCAAATAGAATCGTCAAAACATTGGAATATATAAAAAATGTTCGTCCGAAGGCAAAAGTTGCGTTTGGCAGGGAATTGACCAAAGTGTTTGAAGAGGTTGTGGTTGATGAGATTGGAAAGGTTATTGAGCATTTGAAAAACAATGTTTCAAAAGGCGAATTTGTTTGTTTAATTTTCCGTGATGAAAAAATTTCTGATGCCGATGAATTTTTGGACAAGGTGAAAGTCTTGCAAGAGAAAGGTTTTAGTGCAAAAGACATCTCTGTTATTTTGTCTGAATTGTATGGAATTAATAAAAATAAAATCTATAAAGTAACAGTTAGTAAATAGTTGTTAATAATTTGTACATTTTTTAAAATTTATGGTACAATTTTGGTGGGCGTTGGGAGCTTTGTTTAGATAAGGGAAAAGTTTTTGAATTTCAGAACAATAACAAAAAGAATAGTGATAGCAGCAATGCTTGCCGTAGCGGTACAAACTACAGGTTTGGCGGTTGATGATGTTTGGGGCGGAATGGGTCTGTCGGAAGACGCTGTTCAGCAAAACAAAGACTATGCCGACACTGTTTTTGATAAATATACAAATTACTCTGACTCTTCAACACCTAAAATAAATAATGGTCAATATCCGACAGATTTTTCAGGTTCCCAAATTTCTGCCGATTCTTCGGATAAAGAAAACAGAAAAATTAAAAAGATTGAGTTTTATGGTCTAAATTCCGTGTCAAGTCAAGAGCTTACGGATAAAATGCAGATGAAAGAAGGCGGGAATTATTCCCGTGAGGTGCTTCAATCTGATTTGAAGGCTCTTTATGATACGGGCTATTTCACGCAAAAAATGAAGGCTATTCCTTCTAAAAATGATGACGGAACGGTTACCGTAAAAATTGTTGTGGAAGAAAATTTACCTGTAAAAGATTTCACCGTTGAAGGTAATACCGTAATTCCGATTGAAGATATCTTGGCTATACTTTCCGATATGAAAGGTAAGCCGCAAAATATTACCCAACTAAATAATGCGATTGCCCAAATTCAAGAATTGTACAATTCAAAAGGTTATATCCTTGCGAGAGTTTCGTCTTTGACGGATGACCCTGACGGTACAATTAATATCTCAATCAAAGAAGGTATTATCGACAAAATCATGATTGAAGGTAACGAAAAAACGAAAGATTACGTTATCGCTCGTAACGTTTTGACAGAACCCGGCATGATTTATAACGAAAACCTTATCAAAGAAGATTTGGTCAGGTTGTATGCTACTCAAGCGTTCAAAGATGTAACAAGAGAGATTGAACCGAGTGAAGAAGTACCTGATGCTTACGATATTACAATAAAAATTCAAGAGCAAAGAACCGCAAGTATTTCTGTCGGTGGTGGTCTTGATACGGTTACCGGTTTGTTCGGGTCTATGGGAATTTCCGAAAATAACTTCCGTGGCAGATGTGAAAGATTATCTTTGACAGGCTTGGTTGGTACAGGTGTAATTCTGAACGATTCCTCAGTAAAAGACCACATGAATATTCAGGCTGAATTAAGCTACTTCAAACCGTATTTCTTAAATTCCGATACGTCATTGAACAGCAGATTATTCTTCCGTGATTTTGGTTCTTATCAGGTTCCGTTGGCGGTTGAAAGACGTTATGGTGCAGAAGCAACTCTTTCTCACCGTTTGAAAAAGAACAGACACGCATCGGCATCATTTAGTTTAGGTTTGGAAAATATTGATGTTCGTGAAGGTGATGCAAACGGAATTTTGGGAATGTATAACAAATATAATATTCCGATTTCTCGCCGTGCCGAACAGTTAGAAGGCGGATTATTCTTGTCTTTAAGTCCTGCAATTATCTATGATACGAGAGATTCTGCGACTGTTACAAGACACGGTACCATGGCAAGTTTACGTTTTGACGAAAACTTCGGTATGAACGGCTTTGACAAGACTAACGGTAAGTTGACCGGTATGATTAAACAATATATTCCGATTGCAAAGAAATCGTCTTTGTCCTTCACGGCTAAAGGTGGGGGTACAATTCACGGGGATATTCCTGAAGTTATGTCATATCGTTTAGGTGGTCCTTATACTGTCAGAGGTTTCAAGATGAGCGGTGTTGGTACAGGTAACGCTTTCATCATGGGTTCTGCCGAGTTCGCAACACCTATCCCGTTCTTGGATAGAACAAGAATTGCATTCTTAAATAATATCAGATTCACACTTTGGGCTGATGCCGGTAAAGTATTTGACGGTACTTTGTCCAACAAATTGTATGACAGACCTATGGAAGCGGTTTCAGTCGGTGTCGGCTTGAAGGTATTTGTTCCGGGTATGGGACCTTTGTCTATCGACTATGGTATTCCGCTTACCAATCCGGGTAGTAACGGCTCTAAGAGAGGTTACTTCACGTTTGGTGTAGGTGATTTATTATACTAATGAAATGAAATAGGAGGATTTATGAAAAATATAAAAAGAATGGCTTTATTAATCGCAGCCGGTTTGACTTTGGGGCTTTCTACTCAAGCAAATGCCGAAGTCGGTTATTTGAATTACCAAAAAGTTTTGGAAACTTATCCTGCCGCAAAACAAGCAGTGAAAGAAATTGATGCTAAAACTCTTGAATTGCAACAATTCATGGTTGACAAAGAAAGACAATACAAAGCTTTGGATACACCTTTGAAAAAACAAAACTTTGAAAACCAAACAGCAAGCGAATTGAAAGTAAAACAAGAAGCTATTTATAAACTTCAAAACGACAGACAAACTCAAATTTTGAACCAAATTCAAAATGCTGCAAGAACAGTTATGGTTTCTCAAAAATTAGATGCCGTATTGTCTGATGAAGTTGTTTTTGTCGGCGGTGTAGATATTACCGATTTGGTTATTCAAAAATTGAACGGACAATAAGTTATAATTAATTAAGTAAAACGGGTGAGAAGTTTTTCTTACCCATTACTTTTTTATTTTGATAAAGGAGAGTTATGAAATATTCAAGTGACGGAACTCAGTATCATATCGGGCTAAGAGAAGGTGATGTCGGGGAATTTGTTATTCTTCCCGGGGACCCGAAACGTTGTGAAAAAATTGCTCAATATTTTGATAATGCAAAACTTGTTGCGGACAGACGTGAATTTGTCACATATACAGGATATTTGGACGGGGTTAAGGTTAGTGTTACCTCAACTGGTATTGGCGGGCCGTCTGCGGCGATTGCGTTGGAAGAACTTGTAAAAGTCGGTGCAAAAACCTTTATTCGTGTTGGAACTTGTGGCGGAATGTCTATTGATGTTAAGGGTGGCGATGTTGTCGTTGCAACAGGTGCAATTAGAATGGAAGGAACAAGTAGAGAGTATGCTCCGATTGAATTTCCTGCGGTTGCTAATCTTGAGGTTACAAATGCTCTTGTTCAAGCGGCAAAAAATCTTGATTATACATATCATACGGGCGTTGTTCAATGTAAAGATTCGTTTTACGGGCAACATTCTCCTGAAACTAAACCTGTAAGTTATGAATTGACAAACAAGTGGGAAGCGTGGAAAAGATTAGGCTGTTTGGCGTCTGAAATGGAATCGGCGGCACTGTTTGTTGTTGCAAGTTATTTGGGTGTTCGTGTAGGTTCAGTATTTTTGACCGTTGCAAACCAAGAACGTGAAAAAGCAGGTTTGGAAAATCCTGTGGTTCACGATACCGAAAAAGCGATTAAAACTGCGATTGAGGCAATTAAAATACTAAAAGGATAAAATTATGTTTAGAAAAAATAGAATGGAATATGTAATTAAAACTTGTTCGGCAGAAGATGCTCAGGATTTGCAAAATCTTCTCAACGAAATGTCTATGAATGGTTGGGAGCTTTACAGTATGCACGATATCGAGGACGAAGAAACAGGTGGACAATTAAATTGCATATTTATGCGTGAGGCGAAGTCTGACGGAACTTCTGATTCTGACATAATTAATATTTCTGATTTTAAAAGTCAAATGGAAAAAATGCTTTCTCCAAAAATGACCGAATATGAAAAATGTTTGGAAATTCAATCAAAAATCAGACACCAAAAAGAAACTATAAATAAAATTAAGGCTGAAATTGAAGGTGAAGCACCTGCATCTGTTTCCCGTAAAAAATTGAACGATAAAATTTCTGCGGGAATTAAAGAACTTGATGATTTGAAGGTTCAACTAAGTAAGGCAACTTCGCCTGATTTGATGTACTCAAAACTTCACGAGGAAAAATTGACAATTTATTTGAGTGAAGAGTTGTTAGGCTTAATTGATTCTGATAGAGATAATGCGTGTGGCGAAGAATTGATTGCGGAAACTGTAAAATCAAGACTGCACATGACCGAAAAATATGGTTATGTAATTCCAAAAGTTGTATTCAAAGATGACGAAAACCTAAACCCTTGCGAATTTAGTATCAGAATTAGAGGAATGGAAGTTTTCACGGCGGGAGTTGTGCCAAATTCGTTGATGTTCTATGCTGACGATATTCATACCGAACATAAAATTAAAAATTCCGTTAATGCGGTTGATGCAATTACCGATAGAAAAGTTATTTGGATTGAAAAAGATAAGGCAAAAGATTTTTGGCAACATGGTGTTACGGCGTCCGAGTATATCGCAAAATCGTTGGAATACGTTGCGGTGAAATACGTTGATGATTTGTTGGATTACGAGGATATCGACAAATATTTGGAAGTCGTAGAAAAAGAAAACGATTTTCTGATTGAAAATATTATTCCTGATTTGTTGACTTATTCTGATATCAAGTATCTTTTGACAAGTTTAATCAAGGAAAAAGTTTCAGTAAGAAATATTACTTATATTTTTGAAAAGATTAACGATTTTGCGGAAGAAGGCAGTAAGGCTGATATTTTGAATAAAGTCAGATTGTCACTATCAAGACAAATTTGTAAGAATTATGTGAATGAAGACGGCGAATCTATCAGTGCCTTTGAATTGTCTGACAAAACTTATTCCGATATTGTCTTGAGTTGCGATGAAAGCGAAGATTCGTTGATAAAAATTGACGGAACTTTGGCGGAAAAACTTGCGACAAAAATTGTTAAAAAGGCGAAAAAATTGAATATTCATAATCCGAAATTGATTGTTCCGATGGATTACAGACAAATATTTTTCACACTGTTGTCTTTGTACGTCAATAATATTACGGTCTTGGCGTGTGAAGAAATCGGTTGCTTGTATAAAATCGATAGCCTCGGCGAAGTGTAAAGATATTTTTTGAGTTTTAGAAAGGTGTGATTTTTATAAATCATACCTTTTTGTTGCTTAATTTCCTGTAAAATAATGTTCCCCGCAGGCGAATTTTACTCAAAATGTCGGTTGGGCATTAAACGCTTAAAATACAGACAATACCGGTAATACAGCCACTTGCAAAGTAGGTTGGCATTGCTATGCCAACAGCGTAATTCTTTCTAACAGATTCTGAATAAGATAAAATCAACGCAATTAAAAATTGCTTGATTTTTAATCTTTTCAGAATGACGAATCCTTTGGTAGGCTCTCCAATCTGTCATTCCGGCCTTTGAGCCGGAATCAGTTTACTTGTAGAAATAAAACGAATTTTAATCAACTTCTGAACATTCTAAAATTAATAATAATTCCATATCTAATTTTACAAATTATACAAAATGTTAAATTCTCTATCCAAAAAATCTTTTTATGCTAAGATAATTTTATAATTATTTAACATAATGTGCATTATGTAAGGTTAAAATATTTAAAAAAGAATATTTTGTAAAAATTTGAAAGGAAGAAAAGAGTTGATTAAAATTCGTTTTATT
>SFZC01000099.1 GCA_004558955.1 bacterium
TTTTTCTGTTATTTGAAACAGATTCCGAATCACGCACTCACTATCGTTCCTGCTGTCCGGAATGACATCTTGGTGAACATAGCAAGGCTTTCGTCATTCTGAAAACTTAGAAAATATATATGAACGCTAGTGAATATAATATTTTCAAGTTATTCAGAATCTGTTTGACAATTAAAATCATGTTGTCGGCATGGCAATGCAAACCTACTTTTCTTAAAATCACGCTTTACAGATTCCGGCTCGGAGTCCGGAATGACTTTTTGGTGAGATTTGCAAGGGATTGAACCTAAAATTTTTTAGCAACACGAAAAATTTTTTGGTGAGAAAGCTCTCCGTTTTGACGATTTCCCCAAATTACCAAAGCTTTAAAAACTCCCGGAGATGGATTCGAACCACCGTTGGATGATCCAGAGTCATCAGTCCTGCCGCTAGACGATCCGGGAATAATTATAAATTCTCATTTAAAAACCAAAATTGAGCAATCCTCAACGCTTGTATTCTAGCACGAATTTCAAAGAATTGCAAAACTATTTTTTATTCAAACTATCGCCATAACCTGTTGACACATATCTGCCAATTGATTTAATTTTCCCCTCAATACAGCCACGGCACTTGTTCGGGGGTTCGTTGATACAAATTTTGTTCGGATAAATCTCGTATTTTGTTTTAAATTCAGACATTGTGACGTTTGGCATTACGACATTTGCACCACTTTGAAGGGCAAGGATTCGTCCGTTCGGATTAAGGGTTTCCATTGCCGTTGTTGCGGGAATATTTATGTTCGGCAACATAAGTCTAGAAAGTGCCATAACTTTTAGAGCAAGTGTAAAACTTCCCACAGGAGCATTAAACAGCGGAGTATTCGGATGAGGAATAAACGGTCCAATACCAAGCATTTGTACATCCATTTTCTTAAAAAACAAAATATCCTCTACCAAAGATTCTATCGTTTGATTTGGCAAGCCGACCAAACACCCCGTCCCGAGTTCATACCCGAGAATTTTCAGGTTTTCAAGACATTTCACACGATTTTCAAAACTCATATTCGGGTGCATTTGGCGGTATAAATCTTCGTCTGTCGTTTCAATTCGGATTAAATACCTGTCCGCCCCTGCCTCTTTAAACGCTTTATAATCTTCAAAACTGCGTTCACCGATACTCAATGTCAGGGCTACATCAAGTGATTTTATACGTTCAATAATTTCACACATCATGTCTTTTGTGTAGTAATCATTTTCACCAGATTGTAAAACTACCGTCTTATAGCCGAGCCTTACGGCATTTTGAGCCAGTTCAAAGATTTCATCAGGCGACAAATTGTAACGCTTAGCCTTGTGGTTAGGAGCTCGTAACCCGCAATATTTGCAAGTTCTTTTGCAGGTACTTGAAAACTCAATAAGAGCTCTCAAATGCACTTCATCTCCGACATTTTCTTTGCGAACTTTATCTGCTAGAGAAAACAGCCAATCATTTTGGCTGTCATCTCTCAATATATCAATAAGTTCTTGTTTTGTATAACTTGCAGGCATCTAAATTATTACACCATAACCATATCAAGTTCTTTCAACATTTCTTTGTCATCTTTTGAATTTGAACCTGCTGTTGTCAAATAGTTTCCGACAAGAACTGAGTTGATACCTGCAACAATACCACGTTTTTGGTTTTCGTGAGAAAGTCTTGTAGTTCTTCCGCCCGCATAACGCAACATTGCATTAGGTAAAATTATTCTGAAAATACAAATTGTTTTAAGGATTTCTTCTTCATCAATTTTATCTTCAAAACCTTCCAACGGAGTACCTTTGATTGGGTTAAGGAAGTTGATTGGAACTGTTTTCGGGTTAAGTTCTTTTAACGACAATGCCATATCAATTCTGTCTTCACGAGATTCACCCATACCGATAATTACACCGCAACATGCTTCCATACCGTATTTTTGAATAGTTTTAACAGTATTAACACGGTCTTCAAATTTGTGAGTTGTACAAATTTTTTCGTGATAATTTTTAGAAGTATTGATATTGTGGTTAAATCTTTCAACACCTGCTTCTTTAATTTGTTTAATTTGGTCTTCAGATAACAAGCCAAGTGATGCACAACAGTGAATACCGTCAATAGAGGCAACAGCTTTAATCATTTCTAAAATCTTTTGGAAATCCGCATCATTCGGAACTCTGCCTGAAGTTACGATACAAAATCTTGTTGCACCGTTTTCTTTTGCACTCAAGGCTGCCTTTTTAACTGTTTCAACGTCAAGTAACGGATGGCATTCGATTTCTGCGTGGTTGTGTTTACTTTGAGCACAATATTTGCAATTTTCACCACATGCACCTGTCTTAGCACTGATAATACTGCAGGCTTCGACTTCATTATTGAAATTATCTTTTGTAACACTGCTTGAAATTTCCAACAATTCATCTAATGATTTGTCGTACAATTTCAAATAATCTTCTTTAGTATAATCTTTAAATTTATCCATTATTCTCTCCTTTTGAAAGTAATATCCCATGTAATACTTTCACCATAGCACAAATAATTTGAAAATTATATCAAATGTGAACAAATTTTTAAGGATAAATAAACGGACAAACTTCTTCTGCAAAGATTACCTCGACCTCATCACCGATAATCTTTTTGAAAACCTCACGGATTAAGATTTCCGATTCAAAATGACCAAGGTCAAAAACAACAATATCACTGTCTAATGCCGTATGAAATTTCAAATCAGCAGTCACAAGACAATCCGCACCGAGATTTTTCGCATCTTGTATAAACTCCGCACCGCTTCCCGCACAGAAAAATATTTTAGAAATTTCTTTAATCTTTTTGTTATTAACATAACGAAGATTTGGTGAAATTTTTAATAACTTTTTAGCAAAATCTTCAACAGTTACAGGAGTTTCGAGTTCAACTTTTCGCAAAAATTCATGATTAATTTGTTTTTGAAAAGCTTTTAGCCACAAAGCATTAATTATGGTATCTGTCGTTCCACCCTCAGCCCTGTCCATATTTGTATGGGCACTATAGATATCAATTTGCGGGGAATTTCTATCGTCCAAAAGTCCTGAGGTAAAATTCACATAAAACATCGGGTGATGAGAAACTATCATATCGCAATGTTTGTTAAGGGCTTGCGTAATAACATCATCTGTCGGAGTTAAACAAACCATAACCTTTGAAACTTCCGTTTTTCCGGTTTCCGCCATAAAACCGACACAATCCCACGGCTCAGCGGTTTCTGTCGGTGCAAACTCTTCGATTTTTTTTGTTAATAAAAATTTATTCATTTATGTACTCTAAAATTTTCCTTGCGATAACATCTTTTGAAGCTTTTTCAAACTTCACACTTTCGCCATTTTTGTTAAAAATTACCACTTCGTTTTCATCAGACGAAAACCCGATATCGTGCCTTGAAATATCATTTGCCACAAGGTAATCGCAATTTTTCTTCCGGATTTTCACTTTTGCATTTTCGATTAAGTTTTGACTTTCTGCACAAAACCCGACAACGATTTGATGAGTTTTCTTTTCGCATAAATGTTTCAAAATATCGGGATTTTTCACAAGTTCAAGGGTTAAGGTGTCGGACTCAGTCTTTTTCATCTTCTGTTCGGAATAATTTTTTACTCGGTAATCAGCAACCGCAGCCGCCATTATCACGATATCAGACGTTTCAAACTCATTATCTAAAGCATTTTGCATATCTCTTGCAGATTTAACCCTGACTACTCTAAAGGGAAATTGAACATCTTTTGTCGTAATCAAAACGACTTCCGCCCCCATTTTTTGAGCAACTTTTGCAAGCGAAAAGCCCATTTTACCTGAGGAATAATTTGAAATATATCTCACAGGGTCAATATCTTCAATCGTTCCGCCTGAGGTTATCACAACTTTTTTCCCTTTCAGAATTTGAGAAAAAGAAAAATATTCACCCACCGCATTTAAAATTTTGTCTAAAGAGCATAAACGCCCCTTGCCCAAATACCCGCAAGCCAAAAAACCACTCTCGGGGTCAATAAATTCCACCCCTTGAGTTTTCAGTTTTAAAATATTTTCTTGGACATTCGGATTTTCCCACATGTGACAATTCATTGCAGGTGCAATAAACATTTGTTTTGAAAAAGCACAAGCAATCGAAGTTAAAAGATTATCGGCAATCCCCGTTGCTATTTTGGAAATAGTATTTGCCGTTGCGGGAGCAATAACCATAACATCTGCCCAATCGGCAAGTGAGATATGCTCGGGTTTCCAATCTTTTATATCAAATTCTTCAACAAAAACATCATTTTGGCTCAAATTTTGCATGGTTAATTTTGTGACAAAATTTAGAGAATTTGGAGTGCATACAACTTTAACATTTGCTCCGTTTTTTTTGAAATCACGAATTAAGGTGCAAATTTTATACGCCGCAATTCCTCCCGTAATTCCAAGCAAAATGTTTTTATCTTTAAAAAGCTCATTAAAATTAACAGACCTCATGCGAAATTACTCCAATTCACGAGTTGTAATTTTTTCCAGCTCATCGACAGCCTTTTGAATACTGTCATTCACAACTACATAATCATATTTTTTAGAACGTTCAATTTCTACGGAAACTTCGTGCAACCTTTTTTGGATTGCCATTTCATCTTCTGTGTGACGTCCACGCAAACGGTGTTCAAGCTCATCCAAACTCGGCGGAGCAATGAAAATCAAAACGGCTTCAGGCATTTGTTGCTTAACCTTCAACGCACCTTGCGTTTCGATTTCAAGAATGACATTCATTCCTTCTTCAAGTTTTTGAGTGATATATTTTTTCTTCGTTCCATAGAAATTCCCTGCAAATTCCGCATATTCAAGGAACTTGTTTTCATTTATACAACGGGTGAACTCCTCTTTTGTTACAAAGAAATAATTAACCCCGTCAACCTCACCCGGGCGAGGATTACGAGTTGTGCAAGAAATCGACACGAGGAAATTTTCGGAATTTCTTAACATAAATTCTTTTAAAACCGTGCCTTTTCCGACACCTGAACACCCTGAAATTACAAACAATTTTTTATTCATAGACTGATTATACTATGAAGATGAAAAAATAAATAAGAGAAATTCAAAATTCAAAATCAATTATTAACAAATGTAACGAACTTAAAAACATGTGAAATTAAGCATTTCAACATGTTTTTATATATATAAGAAGAAAGATAAGAGAGCTATATGAGTTTAGATGCAGTACAAGTAAATAAACGAATTGGACTTGGTCAGTCATCTTTCGGTTCTAAAAAAATCGGAAGCAATACCAACACCAAGACAACGGGTTTATCTGCTCAGGCAACAAAGAACCTGAACGGAGCAAGTATTGCAAATAAACCGTCAGTATTTTCATTTACTCAACAATCAGGATATCACAGAGTTTACGGTAGCAACGCCGCTAAAGGTAAAAACCAACTTAACCTTGAAAGACATCGTGCATCACTCAACGCACAAAATCAAGGTGTAAGAAGAAGCAATGCCGACTACACAGGTGGAATAATTTACGCACAAGGAACTCAACAGCAACACCACATGAGCACATTGGACAAAATCGGTCTTGGTGTACAAATCGGTATGCAAGCTTTCCAATTAGGAGCTCAGCTGTTTGGTGGGATTAAAAACGGTGCAAAAATTGACCAAGGAATGTCATCATTAGGCAACGGCGGTTCGCAAATTCAAATGTCATCATCCGGAGGTCAAAGTGCTATTGCAGGTATGCAAAGTGCCCAAACGTCAGCAGAATTGTCAAGTGCGATTGGTTCAGCACAAACTCAACTTGCACAAATGAACTCAACCGCCGCAAGCGGTAACTTTGCCGCAAAAGCAAATACTGCAAAAACAAACATGGATACATACAAATCTGATGTTTCAAAATCTCAAACAGAAGTAAAAAAAGCACGACAAGATGTAAAAACAAGACAAGATAGTGTAAGAGCTTCATCTGATATGAGAGATAACAGTTTGCGTGCAGTGCAATTAGCTGATTCAAAATACGGTGCAGCAGCAGAAGCACATGCACAAGCAAAAGACGGCTTGAATCAAGCAAATCAAGACTTATCAAATGCAAAAGCAGCATTAGCAAGCACTCCAAAAACAGATGCCAACGGCAATCCGAACCCTCAATACCAAATTGCAGAAACTAAGGTTAAAGAAGCAGAAGCGGCTCAAGCAAAAGCAAAAACTGCCGAAGCAAATGCACAAAAAGCCTTAGATGAAGCAGACCAAGCTCGTGATAAATCTAATGCTCAATTAAACAAAGCAATTAGCGATTTATCAACCGCACAAGACAGATTAGATACTCAAAAAGATATTGAAACAACTTGCAAAAACACATTGATTAAAACAGAAGCTGATTATAAAAAATCACAAGAAACATATCAAAACGCTCAAGATGACGTTCAAAAATATTTGGAATTTCAACAAGATACAAAACAATTACAAGCTGAAATTACAAAACAACAAGAACGTTTGACAAAACTTCAAGAAAAAGAAGAAAAACAAATCAATAAATTGAATAAAAAAATTGATAAGGGTATTAAGAAAAATATCAAATCAAACGAAGGCATTGATCCGAACAACGGTATGAATATTCGTGAAAGATACTTGCAAAACAATATTGAACGCAGAAACGATAAGAACGCCTCAAGAATTGCACAAAGAGATGCAATCGCCGCAAATCACGTTTAATAAGTCGATTGGGCATACTTGCCCAACGGGTAAAAACTCAAACCGCTTAACCAAACCTTAACAAACACTTTACATTTGCATTAATATATATTAGAATAATATCAGCAAGCAGTATTGCACAGAAAAAGAACGGGTACCCCGTTCTTTTTTCAGTAATTACAAGGAGATCGGAAG
>SFZC01000100.1 GCA_004558955.1 bacterium
ATGGTATTATTCAAACAGGTTACCCGCCACATGCTGTAACTGAGGTTTTAAGCCTTTTGAAAATGGACTTTTTGGGCTTGCGAAACCTTACGACCATTTACAAAACCGTTGCGTTAATCAAAAAACGTCAGGGGATTGAATTGAAAATCAATGATATTCCGTTAGATGACAAACCTGTTTACAAAATGCTTATGGCAGGTGATACGGACGGGGTGTTCCAGTTAGAATCTCAAGGTATGAAAAACCTTGTAAAAAGACTTAAACCGGACGTTTTTGAAGATTTGGGTGCGTTGGTTGCATTATTCCGTCCGGGACCGCTGGATTCAGGCATGGTAGATGTCTTTGTGAAAAGAAAACATGGTGAAGAAGCTATCACTTATGCTCACCCGTTGCTAGAACCTGTATTGAAAGATACTTACGGTACGATTGTTTACCAAGAGCAGATTATGCAAGTTTTCCAAGTTTTGGCTGACTATACACTGGGTCAAGCGGACATGGTTCGCCGTATGATGGGTAAGAAAAAAGTCGATGAAATGGAAAAACAAAAAGGTAAGTTCATTGAACGTTCCGCAAAACACGGAATGAGTGCGGAAGATGCCACGACTTTGTTCAACCAAATTTTGAGCTTCGCTTCTTACTGTTTCAACAGGTCACACTCTGCCGCTTATGCCTTCGTTGCGTACCAAACGGCGTATTTAAAATGTCATTATCCTGTTGAATACTTCTCGGAATTATTATCCAGTGTTGCGGGCGACCAAGAAAAAACTCAGTTATATATTGAAGAATGTTTGGAAAAGAATATCAAAGTTTTACCGCCTGACATTAACCACTCGTTAGCCTCTTTCACGCCTGACGGTGAGAATATCAGATTTGGACTTGCTTCAATCAAGCAGGTCGGAGAAGCCGTTTGTGAAGAAATTATTAAAGAACGTGAAGAAAACGGTGAGTTTAAGTCAATTTATGACTATATTAAAAGAGTTGATTTAAAATGTTCAAACAAAAGAGCATTAGAAGGTTTGATTAAGGCTGGAGCATTTTCTTCTATCGAAAAAAGCCGCAAACAACTTTTGGAAAATATCGAATATATCACTGCAACTGCTTCAAAAGAGGCGAAAGAAAAAGATTCGGGACAAGGAAGTTTGTTTGATATGTTGGGAGATACTTCTTCGATTGAGAGTGCAAAATTTTCTCTTGCAGGCTCTGATGAAGAATTTGACCCGCACCAAATTCAACTTTTTGAAAAAGAATTTTTGGGATTTTATGTCACAAGTCACCCGTTATCGACTATCAGGGATAAATTACCGTTCTTAATGACGCACAAAATCTCGGAACTTAGCGAACAACCCAATGACAAGGTTGTAACTATTTGCGGGCTTGTTACGGCAATGAAACAAATTCCGACCAAAAAAGACCCGACAAAATTCATTAAATTTTTAACAATAGAAGATTTGTCAGGAAAGATTGATGTTTTGGCATTTAATCGAAAAATTCAAGAATACGGAAGCTTTATGGAACCCGAACAACGGTTGATTGTTTCTGGGAAAGTCAACCGCAGAAGCGAAGAAGACCCGCCTGCACTTATTTTGGACACAGTAAAACCCGTAGATAATTCAAATATCTTCACTATCAACTTGAAGAAAGATTTGAAATTTGAAGAATTGGTTTTGTTAAAACAACTTTTATGCCAATATCAGGGTTCAGACCCTGTAATGCTTAAATTGCCAGACTTGACGGGAACGGTAAAAATCTTAGCCTCGTCAATATTTTGGGTAAACTCTTCAAATGACCTTGTAAACGGATTGAAAAAGACTTTTGGTGATAAAATCGGAGTTTCTATTCGTTCAATGGACAAAGATTTGAGAGATGACGATGATAATGAAATTTAATTTTTAACAAATTTTTAAAATTAGCAAAAATTTTTCTTGACAGATTTTATAAACTATATGCTTATAGAAGGAAATAATACATACCAATATCGTCCCGTCAATTTCAAGGCAAGAGTTGACTTAAAGACTTTGAAACCGCTTTTGTCCGAGGTTCAAACAGGAACAAGTCCGCTTGATGCAATGCTTGATTACGACAAAGGTATGCAAAAGCTTGAAAACTTGACCTTGTTTTTAAAACGTTCCGTTGATAATAAGTATTTTCAAGGGGAACCGAGTTATATCTCTAAAAAATTTCATCATATCGTAAATTACACGATTATGAAACTTCGCAAAGCCTCTTTAAAATTATTTCTTATGAAAAACGACAATGCTCTCAAAGAAATAAATTCAAAATTTATGCAGATTGACCAAAATTCACCTGAATATATTGAAGAATTGGCAAAACTTTGCAACTCAATGGAAGGTAAATTTTTCATTACAAACGTTGAGAAAAATCCGTTAAAGGATATCGGAAAATCAGACCAATCAACGATTTTTGTACTTAATCACCCGAATTATCACCGTGACAAATACACTTATGCCATAATAAATTCTATCTTAAATAAATTGTATGTTCAGGAAGGTAAACAGGCGACTTGTCCTCGCCCGAAAATTCTAGTCAGCAACAATATGCTGAATGCTGTCGGGGAAAACATCGGAAAGATTTACCAAAAACTTGGTATGATACCGATTGATGCGGGAATTGAAAAAAGAGATAAACTTTCTAATGCCCTACACATGAAACAATTAATGTTGGATTTTATAAATAATACGGCAAATATTTTTATATTCCCCGAAGGTCGAAACTGCATGAGGACAATGCCACTAGAAAAACGTTTACAACCCGGAGTTGCGGCATTTATAAATAAAGCCTTGAACTTCAAAAAGACGGCAAGAGTAGTTCCGATTGGGATAAATTACACGGACGAAGCAAACAGTTTTGGTAAAATTTTTATTGGTAAACCGATTTACATCAAAAAATCAGGGGATAAAATTGTTTATACACACGGTACTGAACACCGAAAAGTTCAAGAGGACAAATCTAAAAACGCAATTTCTGTAATCCTTTCCGAGATTTGCGACAATTTGAGCCATTGCATAAACAAAGCAGGAAAATTAACTTAAATAAAAACATTGCAAAATTTCCTCAAATTATACTATAATGTCTTTGAGTTTTGGAGAATAATATGAAAAAATTTATAATTGCAGCACTATTTATATTGTTGAATTTACCGACACTTGCGGTTGATGTTCCACAGTGGAGTGAATTTTGTCCGTCACAGTACCTGAATGTCCAAAGTGCAACCTTTAACACTGACAAAAACTATTGGCACAACAGACGATTACAGTTTGAAAACGCACTTGAAAATTGCAAAATGAAAATCGAAACCGAGCGGAATTATTGCTACACAGAACTCCGAGATTTAGAAAATATGAAAAACGAAATTCGCACGGAACGCAAAAACAATACCGCTTCAAAACCGTATATAAGACCTGCTGATATGAAAGATTCGGGTGTGGTTGAATTTGGTACGGCAAAAATTCAGACGACCATTGAATAGTGTTTACAAATTAAGTGCGTAAGCAAAAAGTTCACACACTTTGGCATTGTAGGCTCTTCCGTCATCTTTAGTGAAGAGGTTTTCCCAGTGACTTTCTTTTGTTCCGTCTGTTGAAAAAGACGGATTTGTCATCATAAGTTCGTGGGTGCTGGTGTCATATCGAAGCGGAAAAAGGTCTTCCATTTGCATAAAACTCGGAAGTTTATCGCTAGGGTATTCATACCCGAAAAGTATTGAATTTATACGATTTAACCGCTCTTCATAAGTACGTCCGCCCATATCGTTATCATTTGAAACTTCAACCCCGGGGATATAATCGGTTTCATATTTTAACTTTTTAGACCAATATTTTACATTGTCATAATTATCAGGGTGGATAAAAGCCGTGCCTGTCGTAAGTCCGAGATTTTTGTAGCGTTCAAAATCTTCCGTACTTTTTTCACCCGCAAAACTTAGCGATACAGAACCCGTCCGAGAACGAATTTCATTCAAAATATACTGCATTTGCGAATACTCGGGCAACGCTCCGACACCCGTATAATTTGACATATCATACCCGCCAATATGTTTTGCAGAATCAATAAAAATCGACTCAAAACCTGTATTTATCAATTTTACATGCTCATTTATAAATAGCTCTTGATGTATCGGATTTTTCCAGTTGAAAATCTCTTCACTGCCGTTTGAGTGGACAACTTTTATTTGGTCGGCAGAAATCACTGTTCTAAACCCTGTTTTTAACCCGTGAAAATGTGCCAAATCGTTAAACGCACGGAATTGTTCAATCCCTGACATTTCAATCCCCGAACAGATTATGTTTTCACTAAATCCCGCATTTAGTTTTATCCCGTAGATTGAATTTTCTTCATTACCCTTGTTGTATCCGTCACCGTAAATGTTCGGAAAGATTTGAGATAAAATGACACAATTTGCCCAACTCTTAGCAGACGGCGGAATTGCAGGAAGAAGTTTAATCGCACTCAAAATTCCGTTTTTTGTTCTGTTGCCGTCCATTTCGGCAATCGCACGATTATTTATTTCAATATAATTTGCATTTTTTCCCCATTTGTCACCATAAACTGGTGTCAAAATTTTATCCGGAAAAGTTGAATAAAAAACTCTATCTTCACTCAGGGTAACAAGAGCTTCAACCGCTTGTTTAACGCTCCTTGTTAATAATTCAGACGGCAAAATTCGCCCTATCCATTTTTTGTTGACAGAAGTAAAAACGTGTTCTAATGCCCATTCGTCCTTGTGTAATTCTGTTGTTTGCCCAAGTGATTTTAATAATTTATCCACATAATTTGTCATAGTTTAACCTTCGTATATTGAATCCCACCAACAGAAGAAAACGGTAACCCAAAACTCGAACAAATTTAGTCCGAGTTTTAGGAGTTTACCATTATTTTTTACTTATTTTTTGTCGTTATCTTCGCAAAATTTTACAGACCCGAGTTCTGTCATTTCTTCATAATTTTCAACTGTCACGGTATTTGGAGCCTGTGCGATAGGCTCTAAACCGATTGAAAGAAGTTCAGGTTGTTTTTCGACAAGTTTTTTATTTGCGATTGTAATATCTCTGCCCAAAGAGGTTTTTATATTTTGAATAACCTGTTCTGTAGGAGCACCGTCCTTACCGACTTCTCTTTGAACCTCGTAACTTACCCAATCTTCAGGCAAATCTTCAAGATTTGAATAACTCATTTCAAAACTGCCGTCCAATCGTTTGTCAATTTCGTTTGTTAAAATATCTGTAACATAATCTTTTTGACTTTCAAAATGGCAAGGCAAAACAATTTTTTCTCCGATAACCTCTTCAGGCTCTCTGCGTTCGTGTTCTTTAAACAATTCGGCTGCAATTTGCAAATGTCCGAGTTCCATTTGGGTAAATTCTTCCCAAATTTGTTTTATTCTCGGATTAGTTTCGTCTTTGTAGCAGTTGTAGTAATTGCAAACTTCCGTAAATTCGTGAAGCAAGAGTTTTTCAAACATTGATTCAGTCGGGTCGATAAGTGACTCATACATTGTAACATGCTCTTCTTCAACGTCACAAATTTCCGCATATGTTCGTCTTAAATCATCATTACCGTACATAAATCCGTGTTCGGCATAATAATTGTGTGTTTGCTGTTCCCCTGAAAGTAAGGTCAAAATATTGACCTTTGTAATCGGTGAAGTTGTAGTTTTATCGTAATGTTTTCTAACCCTTGCTCCGTTGCAGTTGTGATGATTTTGTGTCGGACGACCCAATACAACATCGGTTTTGTCTTGCAAAATCAAATTAGGATTTGTTCCTTCCGTCAAATATGCCCATTGGCTGTAGCGATACAGGTGGTCAAAATCTTCTAACAATCCGAAATCAAATGTTTCTTTAACATAATCGTCAGGCTCATTTTGAGCAAGCCAAGCAGTTAAATCCACCGCCACCTGTTCATAACCTAAGGTTGTATCCAGTACGGATTGATTGGCGGGTGCTAGCCAATTTACCGTAGTTTGCTGCATATCTTCTATTCTGCGAATCCTTGCTAAAGTTCGTTTTAACTCAATATCATGACAAGTTCTTGCAAAATGATGCTTAAAATTCCACGCCTCAACCTCAATTCCGTTCATCAAAATTTGACGGGGTCGAGTATAACAATCAACATCAGTTCTGTTGTACGGACGTTTTACGATATCGTGCCAAGTTCGCAGTTGTTTTTCCAGCGGAATACCTTTCTCCGCCAACGCATTAAAACTCATAATTATCTCCTTTTTGATACGGTTCAAAATTTAGAACCAATAAAAGTTAACCAAAAGGAAAACAATAAAACATCGTCTGATTGTGTATTACAAGTAATCTAATCAGATTAAGTCTAAGGTTATTTTGTAAAGCAATTTCAAGAATAAACCAAGCCTATAAATTATCAATCGACCAGAATGGTGGAGGCTCGGCTGAGGAATTTTTAAATATGGGCACTGAGGAATATTTCAAAAAATTTTGGCAACCTTATTTGAAAGTTGCAACATATTGCGAAGATTATAAACAGTGCGGATATCAAAATAACAAACCTTACTATATTCTTAACGGCAATCTGTTGGGTTCTGCATTAATTGCGGAGAGTTCAAGAATTGCCTTTATCACAATGGACGGATTTATTTTTAACATAAGAACTTCTGAATGGGACTTAGATAGCAATACAGGATTTACGAAAACTGCCGGGACTTTTATTATTGACTTGAACGGAAGTAAAGGACCGAATATGATAGGGAAAGACGTATTTATACTCACTCGAAACGAGGACGGCACGGAAATTATCCCAAAATGTAAAGATAAATCCGTCCATTGTGATAAAG
>SFZC01000101.1 GCA_004558955.1 bacterium
TTAATGCGAGTGCGTGATTCGGAATCTGTTTTTAATCTTGGGTGTTTTGCATATTTTTGCAAGCCCGTATTCCCATTATGAATGGTTTTTACATAGGAGTACACCCGCCCCGCCACACCATACCATACCATACCATAAAGGAATTATAGCAATGGTTTCAGCGATTTTAAAATTATATTTACATTCTTAACATTTTACATATTTGAGGACTTTTGTGAAGATATATTACAAGTCCCGCGTCATTCTGAAAACTTAGAAAATTTTTGCAAATGCAATGAGCAAATAAATTTTCTTGTTATTCAGAATCTGTTTGAAACATCTCACAATAGGTTCGTTAGTTCACTTCGTAACGACCTGTTTAATATCGTAACAGATTCCGGATCGGAGTCCGGAATGACTATTTGGTGAGCCTACCAAATGGTTTGTAAGAAAAAATTATTTTACCCCTTAACAACAGGAACTGTAATTTCAAAAGTAGTTTTGTTTTTCAAGGAACGTACCAAGTTTAATGTTCCTTTTTGATTTTCCAAATACTTACGACAAATCGCAAGCCCCAATCCGCAACCGTTTTGCTTTGTTGTATAATCCTTTTCAAATATTTTTTCCTGTTTATTTTTCGGTATCGGTTTTCCATCATTGGAAATTTTTATTACACCGACTCCGTTTTTGACTTCCGCCCAAACTTCAATTTGCCCTTTGATTTCAATAGCTTCAATTCCGTTTTTGATAATATTTACAATGACAGACAAAAATCGTTCGAGATCCACCTCTATTTCTGCAGTATTTTTCGCAAAGAAAGTAATTTCAATATCCTTTTCCACTACATAAGCCCTTGATAATTCGACACCACGTTCTACAACGGATTTAAAATCCACAACTTTTGCAGAATTTTGGTTTAGCGATTTCAAATCAAGCAAATTTGATTCAATAATTTGAACTGACTGCTTGATACAATCCAAAGCGTTATCAATCGAGGAATTTTCAACCCCGAGTTTTTCAAGATTTTTTCTCACAATCTGAGAATACATATCACAAATTGAAAGATGATTTCTAATCTCGTGCGAAACACATCTGATTTTTTGTTGTAAATTAGTTAATTCTGAACTTGTCATGTCGCCTCATCTTTGCTAAAACAAAGGGTTCTGCGTCATAAATGATTCAGAACCCTAATATTATTTCAAAATTCTATAACTAAACTGACATCATCACTGATTTTGAGCCAACTGTTGTATTTGAAGCCTTGAAACCGTGGGTTAATGCGTACAATACCGCATTTGTTCTGTCATTCACCTGTAATTTTTGGAAAATATTATTTACATGGGTCTTAACTGTAGTTTCGGAGATAATCAGCTTTCCTGCAATACTCTTATAGTTAATACCTTCGGTTAATAATTCTAAAACTTCGGTTTCTCTTGAAGTCAGACTGTTGAGCAAGTTTTCGCTTTCTGCCAATTTTTCTTCTTCCTTCGCAGTTGTTTGGAAGTATTCAAAAAATCTTGTTGACAAAACTGTCGGCAAGTAAATTTTACCCATTGCAACTTCTTCAATCGCATTGATAAGTTTTACAGAAGCCATAGTTTTCAACACATAACCTTTTGCACCCAATTTCATAGCCTGATAAATCAAATCTGAATCATCATAGCCGCTTAATACAACAATTTTAGTTGAGAGATTTAACTTGTTAATTGCTTGAATAGCTTGTAAACCATCTTTTTCAGGCATATTGATATCCATCAAAACAACGTCAGGGTGATGTTTTTTAACCAAATTGATTCCAAGATTTGCACTTGTTGTCGTACCGACAACTTCATAACTGCTTTCCAAATTGATAAGTTCTTTTATACCTCTCAAATGATTTGCATTGTCATCTATAAGTACAACTCTCAATTTTCTGTTAAAATCTCTCATTTTTATTCCCCCGAATTATTTTGCTCTCTACACTTTATATACTAATATTTTTAGTGGGTTTTTAAATCCATGCACTGATTGATTAATTGTTTTAGCAGGATTGAAGGAAATATCTAAACCTAAAGATTTAGAAAATCTCTCAACCATGCTCTACACCATGCATTCGCCGCATGGTTGATATTTGAATTTAGATTTAAACAACTAATATGAACAGACTACATCTTTTATCTGAAATTAAAACATTGCACCATTAGAATAAATGACATCAAAAAAGAGGTTTGAAATAATTTCTAAACCTCTTTTACATCTATTTCTATCATTAATTTTGAATTAAGCCAACAATGCTTCGATAATTTTTGCGTTTGATTCAGCTCTTTTCAAACTCAAGATATATTTTTCAACTTTCAATTCGATTGATTTATCGTTCAATGATACAATATTTTTATCTTCCAAAGATTCAATATAAGAATTTAAAGTAACCATTTTGTATGCCATAATTTTATCCCCCTTGAGTATTCTGTTTTCATTTCCCTTACATATATATAAAGTATTTTGCGAGTTAAAAATTGCATAAATTGTATTTATTTTGTATATATTTTTATAAAAATTTTCACCCCATTAATCGCAAACCCTTGTAGTTTAAGAGTTTGCGGAGCATCAATCTTTGTAACATTTCTTAGCAATTATTGTTCGGACATAACTTCAATCATACAATCTCTAGCAACATCAGTAACAAAATCCATATCTTCAGGTTGAATAATCAACGGCGGATTGAAATAAATAACATCACCGAGCGGTCTTAGCAATACGCCTTTTTTCAAAGCCTTTTTGTAAATCTGATAACCGAGCCTTAATTTGCCATCATAAGGAATTTTTGATTTTTTATCTTTAACAATTTCAATCGCATTAACAAGCCCAATATGACGAACTTCACCGACATAAGGCAAATCAGCAAATTTTTCATTAATTATTTTGTTAAAATACTTGCCGTTTTCAACAGCCTTCGGAATAATTTGTTCATCTTTTAAAATGTTCAAAACTTCAATCGCTGCCGAGCAAGCAAGCGGATTTCCTGCATAAGTATGGCTGTGCATAAACGCCTTACCTTTGCCGTAATCATCATAAAAAGCATCATAAATTTTCTGAGTGGTAACGCATATTGACATTGGCATATAACCGCCCGTCAAACCTTTAGAAAGACACATAATATCAGGCGAAACTCCTGCGTGGTCAAACGCAAACATTTTACCCGTTCTGCCGTACCCTGTTGCGATTTCATCAGCAATAAGATGAACTTTGTACTTATCACATAACGCTCTTAATTTAGTCAAATAAAGCGGCGGATAAATCTTCATACCCGCAGAACCTTGCAATAACGGCTCAACAAGCATTGCACAAGTTTCATCACCGTATTTTTCAAAAGTCTTTTCAGCCTGTTCAAAGCATTCACATTGACAGTTGTCACGGCATTTACCGTAAGGACATCTAAAACAATCAGGTCCGTTCACCCTCACAACATCCATCAAAATCGGTTTATAAATCTCTGAGTACAAATCACATGCACCAACAGACAACGCTCCGATAGTTTCACCGTGATAAGCATCCGTCAATGCCATAAAACGTTTCTTTTGTGAATTTCCCGTTTGTTGATGATATTGAAAACTCATTTTCATAGACATTTCAATCGCAGCAGAACCGTTATCGGCGAAATTAAACTTACACAAACCTTTCGGAATTACCTCCATCAATCTTTGGCATAAGGTAATTGCAGTTTTATGCGTAAAATTGGCAAAAATAACATGTTCCAAAGTATCAAGTTGCTTTTTCATAGCTTCATTTATTCTCAGATTGCAATGCCCAAGCAAATTACACCACCAAGACGAAACGATATCTTTATAACAATTTCCGTCAATATCATACAAATTTATACCTTTTGCGTGGTCAATCACAATCGGCGGCAAGGTTTCGTAGTCCTTCATCTGCGAACACGGGTGCCAAATATATTTTAAATCTTCTTCCTGCCAATTCATAAATTCCCTTCTTTCTTTTACAAAACCTTATTCAAAGATTTTCAACAAATTCTCTTGTGAAATATTCAAATCTTTATCATCTTTTTTAACGGTTGCAATAACTTTTACCCCCGTCAAACGCTCGACTTGAGCCTTGTTATCCTCGTACATAAAATCATTTTCAATATAATTATTCAAAATTATTCCTCTAATACCAAGCCCCTGAGCCTTAGCATACTCAACCGTCAACAGTACGGAATTAATCGTGCCAAGTCCGCCATCAGCGACAATCACCACATCTAAACCTAAATTTTTGATAATTTGCGGTAACAAAACGACTTTCTTATCGGTAATAACAAACGGACAAGTTATTCCACCAGCACCTTCAACCACCAAATAATCGTACTTCTTGGTATTTTTTAGAAATTCTGATTTAATTTTATCAAGACAAATCTCAACTCCAAGACGATTGGCAGCAAGATGTGGAGAAACGGCTTCTTCAAAACAATAAGTTACACAATCTGTCGGATTAACCTTTAGACCTGAAGTTTTGACGACAAAATCACAATCCCCCGGCAGTAAACTTCCATCAGGTTGTTTAATTGCACCACTTAATGCAGGTTTATAATAGCCGCAATCAAAATCCAAATCTCTCATCTTTTTTACCAGCAACCCTGAAACGTAAGTTTTACCAATATCAGTACCTGTTGCCGTAACAAAAACAGCTTTTCTATTCATACTCCGCCTCCAAAAAATAAAAGCGATGCCATTACATCACCGCTTTTATTATATATCAAAATAATTAAATTATTACAAAGTATTTGAAGCTCCGTCAAGAAGATAATCGTAGTGACGAATATCATCATAGTTATTATCCAACGGTGGCAACGGTTCAACCTGTGGTTGCGGCTGCGGTTGAGGAGCAGGCTGTGGAGCAGGTTCAGGAGCAACAGGTTTGTTACGTTTGCTCAACAAGTTACCCAAATCAGGTTCCAAAGTCAATTCAAAGTGGAATCTGCCCATGTGTCTGTGTTGTTCATAAGCATTGTTGATTAGCGGATAGCCCCAATATAAACGAGCACTCAAGTCACCCGGTAATTGGACTCTTAAGCCCATACCAACAGATGCTAAGAAGTAACTTCCGTTATAATAATCTTCACCTACATAAGGGAAAATACCTGCCGTATCAGCAAAGATAGCACCCTTCAAGTAGTTACCGATGAATTTATGATTTACACCGTCTTTTGTTGAAATATAACGAGGACCCAAAGGGAACATCAATTCACCGCTGAAGAAGTAACCGCTCTTACCGATTGTTACACCTTCAGAGTAACCTCTAACAGTTGCCAAACCACCTGTTTGGAATTGATCCAAGTAAGGAATGTGTTTGCTGTTCGGAATAACTTGGTAACTGCCACGCAACTGACCGATTATACCGTGAGAAAAATCGTGCAATCTCAAAACTCCGCCGGCTAATTTGAAGTAGCTTGAATCACTATCAAAGATAGGGAATGCCATTTCAGCATTTTGGCTCAAGTACCAAATACCGTATTTGGTATCTTTTCTCAAATTTACACCTAAATCAAAACTTGTGATTTGGTCGGTATCTTTGATAGGGTCATCAATATGATAACCGTACGCTTGAGAGAACAAGTTTCCTAAGTTAGACCAACTTCTTGATCTTTTGTAGTTCAAAGATGCGAAAGTCTTTAATTCAAAACCTCTTTTCCTTACGATAGGTTGGTCATAGTACAAACTGTACAAATACGAATTACTTTTCAAGCCCATCCAATCATATTGACCGTTTTTAACTTTCGCAAATGTTGATGAATAAGAAAAACCTATTCTACCGTCTTTTTTGTTAATAGGATAACTGTAATCAAAGAACGGACTTGTTGCACCTTTTGAGAAGTATGCACCTGCTGTCATTTGATCACGGTGGTGGAATAAACTGTCCGCAACGATTGCAGGACCACCTCTTAACTGACCGGTACTTCTACGACCTGCGTTATCCATCATACCAATAAGGTGAAACGGAAAAGTTTCTTGAGCAGTCAACTCAATATCGGTAGTTCCGGGAACAGTACCGGCTTTCAAGTTAGCAGCCAAGTTCACACCATCGTGGTATCTGTTAAAGTCCAAAACATCTTGTTCCAAACTTACGATATCGAACAAGTCACCCGCTTTTTCAGGCATACGTTTCAAAATGTATTTTCCTGAAGTATATTTGTTGTTTACAACGGTAATATTACCGATTTTACTTTCAATAAGTTCAATTTTTAAATTTCCGTCAGAAACAGTTTGCTCGGGCAAATACGCTCTTGCTGTAACAAAACCTTTTTCAGCGTACAAATTGTTGATTGCATTAATCGCTGATTGAATATCCGGAATTGAAACCTGTCTTCCAACATACGCACCAATTACGCTATTAATTTCATCTCTTGTTAAAATTTGCGAGGGAGACACCTCAATCGAATTTACATATATACTTGCAGCATTTGCACTGTCATTAACCGCACCTTGCAATCTGTCTTGACCTTGCGGTGCAGAGTTTAGCATATTATTGTCATTATTCTGTTGTTGTTGATTATAATAATCTTGGTAAAATAATAGTTCAATCTGATTTGCTTTCAGATGCAAATAAATCTATATTCAACGAGGTTCTTAAGGCTATGGAAATAAAGTTATATGATTTGGCACTGGTAGGCGTTGTATGTGTGTTTGATGGTGCTTTATCTGTAGCAACAGAAGACGCAACAACTAGAATTTCATCGAGATTAGACAAAATAGAGCAGATCGGAAGAG
>SFZC01000102.1 GCA_004558955.1 bacterium
ATTTATCAAATTGCTTACAAGTTTTGAATCAATATTGCTTAGCGGTGAAATATTTTTCAACTTCAATTTTAAATCTTCGTTTTGAACATATTGAGAGATTTTATTGAAAAAATTTTGCAATGCAATTAGGTCTGAAACCTCTATGGATTTTGAGATTGCCTTATATACTTTTATTATATTTTTAACTTGTTTATCATTAAATCGAAGTTGAAACGGATGAGAAGTTATTGCGTATTTCACTGTGCCGTCTTCGTTGATTTTTGAGATTTCGCAGCCGATTTGTTTAAGGGAATTGAAATATATTCTCAACGCATCGACTGAAAGCTGTTCTTTTATATATTCATGATTTTTCAGGTATTCTTGAATTTCTTTGTACGATTTTGGAGAATCTAATAATAATGAAAAAATTATCATAGATTTGAAGGCAGTAAATGACATTAAATTGTATGTAATTGTATTTGTTTTTAGAAACTCTTTCATAAATTCGTCTTCCTGTAACTCAATCTATCACAAACTTTCACGATTTCCAACCTGTTAAAATTTTGCATGCCATAAAATAATACGAAATTATTATTTGTCAAATAAAAAATGCAAAAATTTTTACATGATTTCATTAAAAATACTTCATTAAGAATAGTTAACTTGGATTTTTACCCATGACAACGGGGGGCATGGTCGAATGTAAAATTTTTATACAAATTCTTTACTTGTAATTAACAGCGATTAGGTCTAGAGTAGATTACATAAGGAAAGCCGAATTTATAAAAAAGGCTACCGGATTTAGGAAGGATTAATACAGGTTATCTGCCGACATAACAGATAACGACATAGTAAGAAAAGTTGGACGATGTAGAAACAGAGGTGATGGTGAAGTAGTCCAAAGGGAAAGAGATGATTGAGGCAGTCGTTGACTGTATGGTTAGGGATATTTATTTTATAAAAAATAATTAGTGTATATCTAGTTTGTTTTGGGAAAAGCAAAGCTTTAGAAGAGAGTTGTAAGGATAGTTGTAAACTTTTTTAGCCTGTACTTGAAAGAGGACAGGCTTTTTTATATTATAAAAATATTATGATAGATGAGTTAGAGCCTAAAAAAGTTATTGCCTTGATGTCAGGAACATCTTGTGACAGCATTGATGCTGGGTATTGCGAAGTTTATCCAGATAAAACCGTTAAGTTAATTCAAGGTATAAATTATCAATATCCCGAACATGTAAGAGCAAAAATTTTCCAATTATTTAGAGGGGAAGCGTCCATAAAAGATATTTGCCAAATGAATTTTGTAATCGGTAAATGTTTTGCAGATGCTGCCAATGTTCTTATTTCTGAGTTCGGAAAACCTGATTTTATTTCAAGTCATGGGCAAACAATTTATCATTATCCGTTTGATGAAAAAATAGATAATATAAGTCTGAAAAGTACTTTACAAATCGGTGAAAGTTCCGTTATTTCCCAAGAAACAAAATGTATGACCATTTCAAATTTTCGAGAAGCGGATATCGCACAAAACGGACAGGGAGCACCTTTGGTTTGTTTTGCTGATGAGATGTGGTTTAAAAATAAAGGAAAGAATTTTGCAATTCAAAATATTGGCGGAATTTCAAATGTTACGGTAGTTTCTCAAGATTACGACACTTTTGGCTTTGATACGGGACTTGGCAATATTATGATCGATTATTGCACTCGTAAATATTTCGGTAAAAATTACGATAAAGACGGCGAGATAGCCGCAAACGGTATAATTTCGGATAATTGGTTGGAGTGCTTGTTGCAGGACGAATATTATTTTATGGAACCACCAAAATCTACGGGAAGAGAGTATTTTTCACCGGAATATATTGAAAATACGTTGAAATACGCTCCGCAAGACCCGAAGGATATTATCGCAACAGTTACGGCTTTGACCGCAAGAACGATTGCCCAAAGTTATGAGCGTTTTGTTTTTCCTAATGTCGGAATACATGAGGCTGTAATTTGTGGCGGGGGTGCATATAATAAAACATTAATGAAAATGTTGAGAACATATTTGCCAAAACATATTGATTTGAAAACTTGTGAAGATTACGGAATTTCAAATAATTTCAAAGAAGTTATGGCATTTGCTTTGCTCGGATATTGTACATATTATGGAATACCTAACAATTTGCCTTGTTGCACGGGTGCAAATAAAAGGGTAGTTTTGGGCAAAATTACGGGCTAAGAACTTTATAATTTTTTCAAAACATTTTTACTTTTTACAGGTTTGTAATATAATTTTCGTGTTAGTAGTTAGAGGGGTCCACCTCAAGAGGTAAATCATTCTTTCAAGTGTTATTGACTGAAGCGGAATTTCCCGAAAAGATTTACGAACTTTAAAAGGACAGAAAGAAGAAAATGGAAAAGAACAACGAAACCTTGTCTATTCTTAGACACTCAACATCACATATCATGGCTCAAGCAGTTCAAAGCCTGTTCCCATCTGCAAAGTTAGCAATTGGGCCGGCTACGGCTGACGGTTTTTATTATGATTTTGATTTAACCGACGGGCATGCCTTCACTCACGAAGATTTGGAAAAAATCGAAGAAAAAATGAAGGAAATTATCAAACAAAATTTAACGTTTGAAAGATATGAAATTCCTGATGTTGACGCTCAAATTAAAGCATTCAAAGATGAAGGCGAAATCTACAAAGCAGAACTTTTGGAAGAACACAAAAACGACAATCCTACTCTTTATATCACAAAAGATAAAGAAGGAAATGCTTTGTTTAATGACCTTTGTGCAGGTCCTCACCTTCCGAATACGTCTTATATCAAGGCAAATGCAATCAAATTGTTAAAGGTCGCAGGTGCTTATTGGAGAGGTAATGAAAAAAATAAAATGCTTCAAAGAATTTATGCAACAGCATATTGGTCAAAAGAAGATTTGCAAAATTATTTGCACTTCTTGGAAGAAGCAGAAAAACGTGATCACAGAAAATTAGGTACAAAACTTGATTTGTTCTCAACAAGAGAAGAGTTGGGCGGCGGACTTGTTTTGTGGCACCCGAATTTGGCAGTGGTCAGAGAAGAAATTGAAAATTACTGGAGAAGTGAACACAGAAAACGTGGTTACGTAATCGTAAACACTCCTCACATTGCAAAATCAAAGCTTTGGGAAATCTCAGGTCACGCTGACCACTATAGAGAAAATATGTTCTTTATTCAAAAAGATGCGGATAGTGATGAACAATTTATCTTGAAACCTATGAACTGTCCGTTCCACATTTTGATTTACCAAGCAAACAGATATTCTTACCGTTCATTGCCGTTGAGAATGGCTGAACTCGGTACTGTTTACCGTAAAGAAAAATCAGGTGCTTTGTCAGGTTTGACTCGTGTTCAAGGCTTTACTCAAGATGATGCTCACATTTTCTGTACCCCTGAACAATTAGTTGATGAAATCAACAGAATTATTGACTTTGTTGCAGATACTTTAGATATCTTCAAGATGAAATTTGAAGTTGAATTGTCAACAAGACCTGAAAGTTTTATCGGTGAAATTGAAAACTGGAATAAAGCGGAAGCAGGCTTGAAAGAAGCAATGGACAGACGTGGTATGAAATACGACATCAACGAAGGTGACGGTGCTTTCTACGGTCCTAAAATTGACTTCAAAATTAAAGATGCTATCGGCAGAACTTGGCAATGTGCTACTATTCAGTTAGACTTCAACTTGCCGGCAAGATTTGATATCAAATATCAAGATAAAGATGGTCAGTTGAAAACTCCATTAATGTTGCACAGAGTTATTTTCGGTTCTATGGAAAGATTCCACGGTATCTTGATTGAACATTACGCAGGTGCTTTCCCTACATGGCTTGCTCCTACTCAAGTAAATATTGTTCCGATTTCTAACGAAAAACACGCAGATTTTGCGGAACAAGTTTATAGAAAAATGCGTGATGCGGGAATTAGGGTAAATCTTGATGATCGTTCCGAAAGTATGAACTATAAAATCAGAGAAAGTTTGCAAGATAAGAAAATTCCTTACGTTTGCGTAATCGGAGACAAAGAAATCGAAGCAAATTCTGTAGCGGTTCGTGCAAGAGCAATCGGGCAAGTCGGAACTTTTGGAGTAGATGAATTTATTGATATTATCAAGAAAGAAATCGAATCAAGAGCAAACGACTCCTTCGCAAAAAAAGAAGATTAATTAAATAATTAATTATATAAGAAAAGAGGCAAACCTGATTTTGGGCTTGCCTTTTTCTTTGTAAAAGTATCAGTTTGTTAGAATTGTTTATTTTACAATTCTCTTTTTTTATATAAGATATAAATAGCAGAATAGAAGGAAAAAAGATGAAAAAAGTTTATATAGAAACAATGGGCTGTCAAATGAATAAATCAGATACCGAAAGAATGCTAGGTATGTTGGCTCAATTTGATTATGAAGAAACGACAGTGCCAAAGGAAGCGGATTTGTTAATGGTAAATACTTGTTCTATCAGGCAGCTTAGTGAAGACAAAGCGTTCAGTTTGATTGGAACTTGGGGCAAGTGGAAAAAATCACGTCCCGAATTGAAAATCGGTTTTTGCGGTTGTGTAGCACAACAAAAAGCGGAACAAATCTTCAGCCGTGCAAATTATGTGGATTTCGTTTTGGGAACTCATAAAATTTATGCACTTCCTGAAATTATTAAAGAAATTTCAAAAGGTGAAAAGGTTTGTATGTGCGAAGAAACTAACGCTACTGAGGACACCGAAGCCGTAAAATATGAAATTAATCGTGTGAAATCCGTGAATGCTTGGATTCCGATAACGGAAGGTTGTAACAATTTCTGTACATATTGTATCGTGCCTTATACAAGAGGTCGTGAACGTTCAAGACTTCCCGAAACTATTTTGAAAGAGGTTAAAGATGCACTAGGTTCAGGATTTAAAGAAATTACTTTGCTTGGGCAAAATGTTGACAGTTACGGCAAAGATTTTAAAGATAGAGAGTACAGACTTGCTGATTTGCTTAGAGAGGTTAACGCAATCGAAGGCAAATTCAGAATTCGTTTTGTAACCTCTTACCCGACAGATATTACCGATGATTTAATCAAAACTGCGGTTGAATTGGACAAAGTTTGCGAATATTTCCATATCCCGATGCAGTCAGGTAATAGTGAAGTTTTGAAGAAAATGAATCGCCGTTATGATAGAGAAACTTATATAAAAATTGCCGAAAAAATCAGAAAAATGGTTCCAGATGTGACGATTACAAGTGACTTTATCGCAGGCTTTCCGGGTGAAACCGAAGAACAATTTGTAGATACCTTGACGGCAATGGAAGAAGTCGGACTTGATTATTCAAATACGGCGGCTTATTCACCTCGTGAAAAAACTGTTGCTGCAAAATGGGTGGATAAATTTATTGATGAAGATACAAAATTTGAACGTTTAGCAAGATTGAACGAACAAAACAGAAAATGTTGTTTGACATCAAACCAAAAATTCTTGGGTCGAGATATGGAAGTCTTGATTGAAAATTTTGAAAACCATAAGGGGCAAAATGTTATTACCGGAAGAACGAGAAATAATAAAATCGTTCATATTCCGTATGATAAAGATTTGACGGGTGAGTTTGTAATGGCAAAAATTGTTGGCGTTAAAACTTGGTATTTGAAGGGTGAATTGATTGAAAATAAATAATTTATTCAAAAAATATTTAATGGTTGTACTTGTCGGATTTTTGTTTTTAAATCCGATTTGTACTTTTGCCGCTTCTCAAAAAACGACAACGGCAAAATCCTCGACAAATGTCAGTAAGAAAATTGACTCAAATGTGTTGCAGGGTTCTGTTTCCGTTGATATTAATCCGTATTGCCAAAATTGGTCTTCCCAATACGCTTTCAATAAAATCAATACGATTGGCACGAAGTTACAAATGGCAAACAATTTAACTAAAAATATGAAATTTGTTGTAAATAAAGATAATGAGGTGAACGCTTCGACAAATATTAATAATGTGATATCCGTAAATATGGGCTTGTTACAGTATGTGGAAACCGAAGATGAATTGGCATTTGTTATCGGACATGAAATGGGACACGTTACGAAAAACCATGTGCTAAAAAGCGGAACAAGAAATGCGGTCTTGACGTCAGCAGGACTTGCTGGGGCTGTTGCTACTGTAGTCGGCGTAATTACGGATACTCCGAAATTAACAAAATCGGGGGCGGTACTTGCAGGTGGAGCAATAGTCGGTAAGGTTGCTGACCAAAAATTGTCAAGGGGGCAGGAAACAAGAGCTGATTTGGCAAGTATTGATTATCTTGTGAAGGCGGGGTATAATCCGTTGGCGGCAATATCGATGTTGAATAAAATTTCGGGTAATTATTTTGATTTCTTTTCAGACCACCCGTCTGGCAAAAATAGAATAAAAAAATCGTATAAATATATTGAAAAAAATTATCCCGAATACCTCGAAAAGGGCTACAATTCGGTATCCTACGAACGAGCCTTGATGATGATTAACAATAAAAATAAATAAATTTTGAAAAATTTGCATAACACTTGTATGTCAGAAAATTATTACCTGTTTATGCATTAAAGACGTAATTCTAAAATGTCGGTTGGGCATACTAGTCCAACGGGTAAAAACGCAGACGTTGCCTGAAATTCGTCCTTTGAAAAGCCGACAGCGTTAATTTTAGTGTCATGCAGTGCCGTGTTCAAACAGATTCTGAATAGGCTAAAAATCACTTTTCGCAAACTCAAAGGATTTTTTAAGCCTTTCAGAATGACGACTTTCTTGTCCCAGATATTTCAGTATTTTTTTACAAATTTTTTGGTAACTTTTACACTGATTGATAAGACCCTAAAAATCTGAAAAACAAAGTTTTTGGTTTAATTTCTTTAATTATTGAAATCATTTTTCCTTTGCTAATATGTCCGTCAAAGGTTACGATAAAAATATATTCTCCGTTTTCATAGTGGGACGGACGGGAAGAAATATAAGATAAGTTTATATTATTTTCTAAAAATATTTTCAAAATTTCAAGCAAAGCTCCGGGTGTATGGTTTACTCTAAACGCAATCATAGTGGTGTCGTTTTCTGTTGCTGAAGTTTCAAAATCTCCGATAATTACATATTTTGTTTTGTTATTTTTATCATCATAAATATTTTCTTTTAAGATGTTTAACATGCAAGAATCTGCGATTTTTCGGTTGCCGATAGATGCGTAAGTAAGATTGTAATTCCTCAATTCGCATGCTGATTCAAGCATTGAAGGTGCTTCTATTATGTTCAAATTCATCGGTAATTCGTTTTTGATAAATTCGTTGCATTTTCCGATTAGACGAGGGGTTGCGATTAGCCCCGTAATACTGTAAAACTCCGTGTTTTTCGATAATAAGCAGTATTCAATCGGTAATGTCATTTCATAAATTATTTTAATGTTCGGGTTTTGCGAATCTATAAGGCTGTCCAAAGATTCTCTTACCGTACCGTCAAGAGTGTTTTCGACAGGCAAAATCCCTACCGTGTTCGGATTTTTTTCTACATATTTTACAATTTCTTTGATTGTTTTTAGCGGAGTTGAAAAGCAATTAATATTATTTCTTGCACAAAATTCATCTTTTGCCATTTCGGAAAACGAATACTGAGGTTCTAAATATGCAATATTTCTTATTGATTCAAAATCAGGCATTTGCTAAACTCCATACTTTCAATTACAATTATATCAGAAATAAAAGAAGAAGGGTATAAATGACTAAAATTAAATTTGGAACAGACGGTTGGCGTGCTGTAGTGGGAAAAGATTTTAACGCTGAAAATGTTGAGATTGTAGCTAAGGCTATCGGAAAATATGTTTTTGATAATTACGGAATTTATAAAACAATAATTATCGGTTACGACCCGAGAAATATGGCTAAAGAATTTTCTATGCAGTGTGCGGAAATCCTTTCAAAAAGCGGATTTAAGGTTTTGTATAGTGACAAAGTTATACCAACTCCTGTTTTGGCATTCAATGCAAAACATTTGGATGCCTGTGCGATAATGTTCACGGCTTCACACAATCCGCCAGAGTATTTGGGAATGAAATTTATTCCTGATTATGCTGGACCTGCGACAAGTGAAATTACCGATGAAGTTGTTTCAAATATTGGTCAGGATTTTAAAACAAGTGTAAAAGGTAAGTTGATTTATACCGATTTTTCAAACAATTATTTCAAACATATAAGAACTTTGATTGATTTTCAAAGGATTAAAGATTTCTTACCGAGAATAATTTTTGACGGGTTGTATGCCGCAAGTATCGGATATTTTGACAAACTTTTGTCTGATAGAGGAATTGAATATGACAGTATTCACATGTACCATGACCCGAATTTTGGTGGGGGCATGCCTGAACCGAAACCGCAATATTTGGGCGAATTGATTGAGTATGTAAAATCACACAAAGGTTATGTAGGATTTGCCAATGACGGGGATTCCGACAGATTTGGTGTGATAAATGAAAATGGTGAATATGTTACACCGAATGAAATTATTGCAATTTTGTTGATGCACTTGAAAAAACACAAAAAATATTCAGGTTGCTTGGTTAAGACGGTCGGAGCAAGTTTGATGCTTGATATTGTGGCGAAAAAACTTGAGGTTGAAGTTGTGGAAACACCGGTAGGGTTTAAACATGTCGGCGAAGCAATGAGAAAATTCAATCCGATTATTGCTGGTGAAGAATCAGGTGGCTTGAGTATTCAAGGTCATATTCCGGAAAAAGACGGAATTTTGGCGAATTTACTTGTGCTTGAGGCGATGGCTTATGAGAACAAAACTTTGGTACAACTTCAAAACGAATTACATCGCATTGTCGGGAAAACATTTATTAATACAAGGGTTGATAAAAAATTGAACAATGTTGAAGAAATCAAACCTGTACTAGAAGAATATTCTCAAAAAGAAGAAGTTGCAGGGCTGAAGGTTGCAAAAAAAGATTTTAAAGACGGAGTTAAGTTGTATTTTGAGGATAATTCTTCGTGGATACTAGTCAGACCGTCAGGCACGGAACCTTTGCTAAGAATTTATATTGAAAGCGACACCGCCGAAAAAATAGAAAAATTCAAAAATGCAGTAGTGTAAGGTTTGTTTGTATAAATTTTCTAGTTTTTCGAAATAGCGAAAAGTTTTGATATGTTATGTGCTCCCTGAGGTGCTCGATTAACCCATTGAGCAAAGCGAATTATATTAATCAGTAAGGCAACTGTTGCTCAATTCCAAAAACCGGTAACATAACTTCATAAAAATGCAAATGTAACAAAATGTAAAGTTAGGTTTAAAATGACGGAATCGCTTGATATAATTGCTTTATGATATGATATGATATGATGTGATGTGTGAATTGTGTTAAAGTCGGACAAAAATTGTTCCGACACTCACTAAGTAAGTTAAAAAACAGAAAGTGAGTTAAGGCACAATGGCAGATTTGAATGTAAGCAATGTAGGAAAAAATCAAGTTCACTTAAGCTCTTTAAAAGCAGGTCTAAAGGAAGAAGACTTAAAAACCGACAAAGAAAAGTCAATCTTCAAATCAATAGATAAAGATTGCAATGGCGTGCTTGATGCTGACGAATTGAAACAATTTGCAGCATCAATGGACAAATCAAATGATGACATTGCAACTAAAAAAGAAGCAAAGGCTTACATCAAAGAAAACGACTTAAAAGGCGTTAAGAAAAAAGATGTATTAAAATTCTTAAAAAACAATAATATTAATACGGATGACGTCAAAAATACACAAGTAATTGAACAAGATGGTCAAAAACTTGTGCAAGTTGAATATAATGACGGCAGAAAAGAAACAATCAAACCTGATAAATCAACAGATGTTACCCAAACCGATGCAAATGGTAATACCGTAACTGAAAGCAGAGATAAAGATAAGAATTTAACTCAAAAAACTACAGTTGCTACAAACGGAGATAAAACAACCGTTGAATATGAAACAACAGTTGACGCAAACAGCAAGCCTGTTCCTAAAAAAGAAACAAGTGTAACCGACAACGGAAACAAAACTACCGAAACAAATTACGTTGCTGGTAAAAAAGTTGACACCACAGAAACCGTAAAATCTGAAGGTTCAAAAACCGTTACTCAATATGATAAAAATGAAGCACCTTTTACCGCAACAAAAACTCAAGGTTTGAACGAAAGCCAATATATATATGTTAACGGCGACCCGAGAGAAACTTCAAGAGTTGAAAACAAAGGTAGAGATGACCAAAGAACAACAAAATTCACTTATGATGATGAAAACGGCACAGTAACAAGTGTTGCGACAGAAGCAAGCGTAAGCGGTCAAAAAACAACAACTACCGTTAAAAAAGACGGAGAAAAACTTTCTGAAACCATTGTAGATGGTAATAAAACCACAACAACAACTAAAAATGCCAAAGGTGACGGATTCACACAAGTTATCCAAGACGGCGACAAATCAACAACTACAAATCAATTAAATAATGAAGGACACAGATTGACTTCAACAAAAGTTGTTGACGGCAAAGAATATACTTTGAATTATGACGGACAGGGCAATACAACCGGAATTATCGTTCAAAACGGTGAATCACCTGCAAGTATTGCTAAAAAATTTGGTTGTACTGAGGCTCAATTAAAAGAAGCAAACCAAGATGTTTTGGGTGGCAAAAAATATTTTGATGTTGGTTCAGAAATCAAAGTTCCGAGAGAATTGGAAGCTGATGACAAGGCTTTGCAAGGCAGAAAATCGTCACAAGAGGCTAAGGCAGAATTTGCAAGAGATGAACAAATCAGAGCACAAAAAAGAGCCGAAGCAAAAGCAAGAAAGGCGGAAGCAGCAGCAAGAGATAAAGCACTTAGACAAGATTTGGGCTTGATAAACTATAAGGGTGCAGGCACAAAAGTTCAAGGTGATTTTTATAAAAACGGCAAGAAAAGCCGTACCCAAACCTTTACCAAAATCGGTAATGCAACACATGGCAGAACGATTTGTCAGGATAAATCAGGCAAAATCTATGTAGTTGCACATAATGGCGTTGTTTTGAAAGAAACTTGGGTAAATGTCAGTGCACATAGAGATGTTCAAGTTGTCGGAAACCGTAGAGTTGCTGTAGAAAAAGGTGCAAGAGACGGACACGGCAGAAAAACTGTTTATGACGGTGACGGTAATACACATGTAATGTCACACGATAATAAGATTTTGAAAAAAGAATACGTTGCAAGATCAGATAAGTCAGATGCAATCAGAAAAGACAGTAAGACAGCACAACAGGCAACAGTTGAGATGTTGGATTCACAACTTGCAGCCGCAAAAGAGAATTTTAATGAACAAATGAAACAAGACGGTTGGGCTGGTGATTTTGCTGACGGAGTTTCTAAGATTTGGAATAATGACTTGTTTGGCGGAGGTACAGGTAATACTGCAGATCAAGTAAGACAAGATTTTAAAACTTACCAAAATAATATTAACCAATTAAAAGCAGCAGCAAAACAAGGTGACGGAGCATTCAAGGCTAAATTTAAACAACTTTACGGAATTGACTATAACCCAAAAGCTATTGCTGCTTACAACATGAACCCAACCGAAGCAAATTATAGAAAAGCCTTCGGTACAAAGAATAATATTGGAGAACGAGTTGCAAAATATAACGCTTCTCAACAATTAGGTTCAACAGTTGTTAAAACAGGTGTTGAAGTTGCGGTTGCCGGTAGTGCTATAGCAGCGGCCGATGCACTTGAGGTTGTAACATTTGGTGCATCTACTCCTGTATCAATGGCAATAACAAGTGCGGCAACATTTGCTTCCGATGTTGTTGTTGAAGGTTCTGACAGATTAAATATTACAGGTGAATATAGAGATGCTGACGGCAATATTGTAAAAACTGACGGTGCATTTAAAGAAGGTACTGATGCCGGTGCTATTCTTGAAGATGCAGGTAAAGATGCTTTGATTGCGGGTGCAACTTTTGGTCTTGGAAAATTTGCTAATTCTGCATACAAAGTTGGAAAAGCCGCGTATGCAACAAGTAAAGTTGCAAGTAAAGCAGCAACAGTTGGTGAAAAAGCCGTAGCAACCGTAGCCAAAGCAGAAACAGGTGTTTCAAAAGTTGCAACAACTGCAACAAAAGCTGAAACAGGTGTTGCAAGAGCTACCACAACCGCAACACATGCTGAAACAGGTGTTGCAAGAACTACCACAGCCGCAACACATGCCGAAACAGGCGTAGCAAGAACTACTACAGCCGCAACACATGCCGAAACAGGCGTAGCAAGAACTACCACAGCCGCAACACATGCTGAAACAGGCGTAGCAAGGGTAGTACCGGAATTGCGATTCTACGGCAAATTCGGCATCTATGCACATCAAAAAGTGCCATTAGGATTCGGCAAATTAAACTGGGCATTTCAAGCCAATGCAGTAGTAGGAACGGTACCATTTCCGCTATTGATAATGGCACGAAGTAGCAGAGGGTCGTATTACAACAACACCGACTTTATGCTATTACACCAGATGGAGCTGATGAGCGACTTATATGTAGCAGCCACAATACGCTATCAGACAAGAGGATATATTTTCGGTTACATACCATACGTCAATAAACTCGGTGTTGTTGTAATA
>SFZC01000018.1 GCA_004558955.1 bacterium
CGTATCTCCTTGCTATATTTCTTCCCGGGGCCCCGGGCGCAGTTGGGTCTCCCCCAGCTCCAGACGCAGCCGTCCGGCGGACAGCTCCGTAAGCCGGTCCTGCAGCCGCCGGGGGGCGTCCTCCGGCAGGGACAGGGTCAAAGCCACCTCCGCCCCGTAGTCCACGGCGTCCACGGTGCCGCCGACGGCCTGCACCTCCAGCTTCACCCGCTCCAGCAGGGGATAGGGACAGGTGCAGCGGGCCGCGGTCCACAGGCCCATGGCCGCCACGCCTGCGGCGGCCAGCGCGTCCCGGGCGCTTTTGCTGTAGGCCCGGGTAAGCCCTCCGGCCCCCAGCAGGATGCCGCCGAAATAGCGTGTCACCACGCACAGAGCGTTGGTGACGTGCTCCCGCTGGAACACCGCCAGCATAGTGAAAATCAGCCATTGTCATAGTTGAGGACGGATTAATTTTTACAATTTGATGAACCTGTTTGCTGAGTTCGTCAAAATCTTTCAAGGTAATATCAATACCACCGGCATTAGCTATTGCCAAAGTGTGCAAAAAGGTGTTTGTTGAACCGCCTAATGCCAAGTCTGCCGTAATAAGGTTTCGCAGGCTTTCTCTTGTAATTATTGAGGACGGTGTAATATTTTCTTTAACAAGTTCAACAATTCGCATACCTGACTCAAACGCAATACGTCTTTTTTGAGCAGAAACAGCAGAAGATGAAGCACAATAAGGCAAACTCATTCCCAAAAGCTCTGTTAAACAAGCCATAGTATTTGCAGTGTACATGCCTTGACATGAACCTGCTGACGGACATGAAGCTTCTTCAAGAGCCAACAATTCTTCTTCTGATATTTTACCTTTTCTATACTGCCCGACCGCTTCAAAAGAACCGGTAACCATTGTTAATTTGTGATGTCCCTGACACTCACCGTCAAGCATAGGACCAGCCGTAACAATAATTGTCGGAATATTTAACCTCAATGCGGCAATGAGCATTCCGGGAGTGATTTTGTCGCAATTAGAAAGCAATACCAATCCATCCAACTGATGACCTTCTGCAACCGCTTCAATGCAATCAGCAATCAAATCACGAGAAGGCAAAGAATATCGCATTCCGCCATGGCCCATTGCAATTCCGTCACAAATAGCGGGAACACCGAAAACAAATGCTTGTCCGCCGCCTGAGTGTATGCCTTTTTCAATTTGACGTTCCAAATCCCGCATGCCGATATGTCCGGGAACCAAATCGGAAAATGAACTAGCAATACCAATAAACGGGGCGTTCATATTCTTTTTACTAACACCGGTTGCCATAAGTAAGCCACGGTGCGGAGTTCTAGCCAAGCCTTTTTTAATATTGTCACTACGCATAAATACACCAATCCCTTCTTTTTAATTATATATCAAAAGAAATTAATGTAGTTTACAAATCAAAGGATTTGATAATCCTATAAACTATCTGTTTTTTGTCATACGCCAGTTTTTTAACAATATCTATTTAAAAGGCTTTTCTAATGTAAACTAAGATAGGTGGGATACTAAAATCGTAAGATTTAGAAGAAAACCACCGACTAAATTTGGTCGGTGGTTTTAACATTTATTTGGTTTTTCTGTCTTCTAAAATACGTTTGAGAACTTATTTACATCATCTAATATCATATTTAAGAAGAGAATTTGATTTGCGGTTGCAGAATCCAAGTTTACAAACTTAGCCCCTGCTCGGCTTCCCGTTGTTGAAACAATTTCAACATTCGCATTGATATCAAGGTTTCCGTAACCGATGTGAACAGGTACTACATCACCGACTTTGACATCTTTGCCGTGTTTAATAGAAATTCCGCCTCTTGAAATATCTATCAACTGTTCAACGCCGTGTCCCGTTTCTAGTGAAATAGGGTTGATGTTATCAGAAACCGAATATCTCATATATTGACGTTTATCAATAGCAGACAAGCCTTGAGAATCAATTTTTCTTTGAATATATGTTACACTTCCGTCCGCTCTGCTGTTGTCATCGTCTGTGTCAATGTCATTGTCAGCATCCGTATCAATATCGGTGTCTGTGTCGATGTCAGTATCACCAGGATTTGGTTCAGGAACATCATCATCGTCATCATTATCAGTATCACCCGGGTTAGGCTCAGGTTTATCATCGTCAGTATCTGTATCGCCAGGATTTGGCTCAGGAATATCATCATCATCATCTGAATCTGTGTCACCAGGATTTGGTTCCGGCTTGTCGTCATCAGTGTCAGTATCACCAGGATTTGGTTCCGGAATATCATCATCAGTATCAATATCTGAATCCAAGTCGATATCCGTGTCAGCATCTAAGTCGTTATCCAAATCAGAGTCAGCATCGGTATCTGTGTCCATATCAATGTCGTTATCAGCATCAATATCAGTGTCTGTATCGATATCCGTATCAGTATCGGTATCACCAAATGAAGGTTCTTTATCATTAGGTTTATCGTCATCTGTGTCGGTGTCAGAATCCAAATCAATATCAGTATCAGTATCTAAGTCAGTATCGATATCTGTGTCGTTATCTAAATCGTTGTCATTATCGACATCAATATCAGTATCCGTGTCAACATCTGTATCTGTGTCGGTATCACCGAAATTAGGCTCATCAGGCTTATGTTCAGGTGTATCATCATCTGTATCGGTATCTGTATCAATATCAACGTCTGTGTCTGAGTCTAAATCCGTGTCAATGTCGTTATCAGCATCAGTATCTGTATCCGTATCAATATCATTATCCATGTCAATGTCAGTGTCTGTATCGATATCCGTATCAGTATCGGTATCACCAAAGGTTGGCTGATTTTTATCTTTATCAGGAATATCATCATCAGTGTCTGTGTCTAAGTCATTATCCACGTCAACATCTGTATCTAAATCCGTATCTATATCTAAGTCAGTGTCAATATCCGTATCAGTATCAATATCGTTGTCGATATCAATATCAATGTCAGTATCAATATCTGTATCAGCATCAGTGTCATTATCACCAAAAGAAGGTTCAGGTTTATCCTCGATTTCTAACGGAGTTGCATCAACTATATCATCATTATCATCAACATTAGATTCTTGACCGTTGAATACGCCGTCACCATCACCTTGATGATAGTAATAATTTCTTTCGTGTTCGTCATGACCGATTCCTTCAACATCATCAGGTCTAACCGCATGACCTGTAGGAATTTCGCTTGTACCAAGCATTTTATTTGTTGAAGAATCTACGGTTTTTGAATATCCGTCTTTCCCGAATTTTACGGCAACACCGTTTGCGTAAATGTTATCCGCCGTAATATTAACTGTTCCGTTATCAATAACCGCATTGTCAACTCTTACTGTTGAATCAGCATAAGCATAATGACCGTTATCAATATATGTTCCGTTAGGACGAAGTGCTTTGTTAATATCCAATGCCTTTAATACAACATTGTTCGGTAACACTTCATCTCTATGATCAAAGCCTGTATATCCGCCGTCTTTTTGACCGTAATCACGAGATCCGAAGTAATCTCTCGGAGTAACGGAATTATCAACAATATGACCTAAATTTTTAATTGTTAAGTTTTTACCTCTTGTAATAATTCTCATATTACCTTCGGAAGTAACATTATTAATGATTGTATTTCCGCCAAATTCGGCATCTAAATCGCCTTCACGAGCAATAATAGTACAAACCTTATTAACTAAATTTTTCTTATCGTCCAAAGCCTTAATAAAAATACTATCATTTGCTAAGGCATCCATTGAATAATTATTTCCGTCAGTTTGATTGAAGGTTAATTTATTATCTTGGCTACCGATATTACCGTTTGCAATCAAAGACATGCCCCAACCTTCAACATTTGCTACGGTATTGTCGATTGCAGAATTTAACATATCATAACGAGAACCGTTATTTGTATTACCGAAATCGTCATCAACCGTCAAAATTACTCTACCGTCAGCCTTAATTTTGTCAATTTTCATATCATTGCCGATAGAAGCGTAATTAATAACTAAATCTTTTCTTCTTGAAACCGCAGTTTGGTTAGTATCGGTTGTTGTTGCGGTAACCGTACCATCTACGTTAGCATTGATAGATTTTGTAAAATCTCTGCTACCGTCTGATTTTGGACCGATACCAGTACAACCCGAACCGACACACGCATTTTGTTGAACAGGCTCACCGATTGTACCGTTTTCAACGTCCATTGTTAAATTTTCGCCTGCTTTTAAGAGAGTTTTTTCAACTCCGTAATTCAAAATATTGCCGTTAACATTTGCAATATCAATATTATTTCCCGCAGAAACGTAATTGTCATTAGACGTATTATCACCGATTACCACATTGCTGTTTTTATTTGAAACTGCAACGTTTCTGTCAGCATGAACAAGCCCTTTAATATTAAGTCCTTTAGAACCTGAATTTGAAATATTCACATTATCTGTAACATTAACACGTCCCGAACTTGTGATATTTAAACCTTTGTTACCTGAGTTTGAAAGGTTTGTTTCGCCATCATTAAGAACATTACCAGAAATATTCAATTCGGTTTCTTTAGAAATTGTGTAATCATAAACATTACCGTCAACGTTGTATCGAGTACCGTTTTCGGCAGGTGCGTTAGTAATATTTACTTTTCCGCCTGCGTTTTTAACATTTCCCGAAATATTCAAATCATTCCAGTAATTGTTGATTGTTGTGTTCCCGTTTACATTTATAACATTTCCTGCAATTTTAACACCTTCTGAACCGTTGTTGCGGATATTTATATCACCGTTTCCAAGATTTCTCATTGTGCCTTGAATATCAACACCTGCAGCCGTATCAGTTTGTCTTGTTTCAATAGTAATATTACCGTTATTGCTGAAATATCTGATATTATTAGTGTTTACTAAGGTATCAAACAAGTTTTGTGCTTGTGCTTTTGACAAATTATTTAGTGCAGATTCGTTTACACCTGCGACAATACCCGCATTTTGGGCGATAGTAACTTTCCCGCCTTTTAACTCAACATCATTTGCTGCTAAAACTTTACCATTAATCGTAATAGGTTGACCGTTGTTTGAATTTGCCAATCCTGAATAATCTGCAGTCGGGTTTGAACGATATTGTGCGTATGTTGCCTGAGTTGGGGTATAAACGCTCAATGAACCTACATTAAGTACACCTGAAGAACCTACAACCATGCCTTTAGGTGATACAAAAACCGCTTTTCCGTTATAGAAATTACCATCTCTCATTGTGTTAACCAAACCGTTAATATTAATTTGGTTATCAACTAAGTTTAAAAATGTATTGATGTCGTTATTACCATATTTAAAAATCAAATTTGCGACATCATCTTTATCAAGTACAAAATCTTTATATTTTCTGTAGCCAATGTCTGTTTTAGGAATCATTGCCGTAGGGTTAATGTTGTAAACTCCATTATTTCCGTTAATCCCGCTAATTTCACTTGCAATGACAGATAGCAACATGCTTTGCTGCGTTAAAAATAACGATGTAAGCACTGCAGCTACAATTCTTTTAGGTTTTTTATTACGGGTATTCATAGAAAATCCTTTCATGTCATGAAATAAAAAAAAATACACATCTAATCAACAATTTTATTCTAACAAGAGCATGTCAAAATGTAATCTATTATTACTTTTTTTTAAGACATGTTCTTATTATTGTTTGTTTAAATACCCGTAAATATTTTTTCTTGCTAGTTTTAGAACAAATGTTAAGATTTGTTATTCAGCAAAATTTATCCATTTTCTTACTGCCAAATAGTAAAATCCATAGAATAGTATTAGCAAAATTAACATTTGAACCGTTCCAGGAATTATTCCGACATAAGTTTTCAACAAATATGCCAAAATTACGGTCGGGACAAAGGTTATAAATAATCTTAAAATCATTCGCTTAGGAACTTTAATATTCAAATTCGGCACAACAATTACCGCACTCAACAACCAAAAAAGGAAGTTTGCCGCTAGTGTTGCCAAACCGACACCTACCAAGCCCATTTTCGGAATTAATACAATGTTAAGAATTACACCGACAATTCCCGAAATTAATTTAATTATAAAGCCGATATGAGTTTTGTTTGCCAGATGATATTGCAAAGTTGTGTAATCAGTCAAAGACAGAAAAAAAACACCGAATGAAAAATATGGAACCAAAATACTTGCTTCATACATTTTAGGATTTGAAATAAACAAGTGAGTGTAATCAATGTTATAATAAGAAATTACGGCAATTACAGGTAACGAGACCAACAGATAATAGCCCAAAAATCTTGAAATTATCGGTCGTACATCAATTTTAGCCTCATACATATTAATAATTCTCGGAACTGCAGCAACAGTAATCATAGCAAATAAAGTCAGCAAAATTGACATTGTTAAACCGTATCCCGCACCAACTAATGCCGCTTTTGAAAACCCGCTGATACTGTTCATAATAAATTTATTACTTTGAGTGATAATCCACGCACTCAAAGAAGTTGCAGCAATCGGAATACCATATTTAATAATAGGTAAAATAGAACTCCACTCTATTTTTTGAGTTTTGAAAACCTTTAAAATTTCACTTTGATAGAGCAATAGAATATCAATCAAGGTAATTGAAATTCCCATACTTAACAAGATAGAAGCAGCACCAAGATGAAAAGCTTTCGCCAAATAAATTGCCAACAAAATTGTAGCAAATTGATTTAATATCGTTGTGATTGAGTAGGAAATTGATTTTAATTGTGCACGCAAAATTTGAGATAATAATGCTCTAATCGCAACCGGAATAATCAAGAACAATACCATTAAAAAATATTTAAAAGGCACATGAAATTGAGCATACAGACTGTTCTTGAACAAAAATCCGAGTGTGAACATCAATAGCATGTTAATTGTCAAAATCGTAACCAAGGTTGTCACATATTTGGGTAAATCATCAAGAAGTTGGTGATGTCTGAAAAATCTCAAACCTGATAAACCGACCCAATCAGAAAACAGAATGCAAAGAAAGGATAACAGTGCGATTGAAATTGTATATAATCCGTACTGTTCTTGAGAAAATAACGCAGTATAAATAGGGACGGCAATCATATTCCCGAACATGCCGCACAATTTTGACGGAGCATATTTCAGCATATCCGTAAAAATTCCTTTTATCTCTTTTTCTTCCAATTCTCTGTTTTCAATATATTCCATATTTCTCCTTAATTTTTATAAAATTTCACCAAACAAATCGTATTCATCTGCTCGTGTTACATTTACGTTTTCAATATCACCCGGAACAACTTGTCTGTCTGAAGTTGCATAAACAACACCGTCAATTTCAGGTGCATCATGCTCAGAACGAAGAATTATCACACCGTCATCGGTATAACCTTCAACTATACACGGAATCGTTTGCCCAATGCACTTTTGATTGTTTTCAAGTGAAATTTGTTGTTGTAATTTCATTAATTTATTTCGGCGTTCTTTTTTGATTTTTGCAGAAAGGTGACCCTTTAACTTATCCGAATAAGTGCCTTTTTCTCGAGAATATTCAAAGGCTCCCATTCTGTCAAATTTAACGTCTTTGACAAAATTGTATAAATGTTCAAATTCTTCCTCTGTTTCTCCCGGATACCCGACAATTAACGAGGTTCTGACTGATACATTAGGGATTCTATCCCTGATCTTTTGAACTAATACTTTATAATCCATAACAGGGCGTTTCATTCGTTCCAAAACCGCAGGATGTGAGTGTTGCAACGGAATATCAACGTATTTTACGACTTTATCAAGTGAGGCAATCGCATCAATGAGCTCATCTGTCATTTGAGTAGGATAAGCATACATTATACGAAGCCAAGACAAGTTTTCAATTTTGTTTAATTCTCTCAATAACTCAGGTAACATCTGCTTTTTGTACAAATCAATACCGTAAGAAGAGGTATCTTGAGCAATTAAAATAATTTCGGTTACACCTTTTGCCACAAGTTCTTTTGCTTCTTTGACAATGTTTTCCATAGGACGAGAAACGTATTTACCACGAAGTTTCGGAATAATACAATAACCACAACTGTAATTACAACCTTCACCAATCTTGAGGTAAGAACTTGCACCGACCGTAATTTGTTGACGTTCAATGTTTTCGGGATAGTGAGAAATCGGAGTATCATCAATTTTTGCGGAATACTCACTTCCGTGTTCAATATCATCAACAATTTTAATTATGTCATTAAGGTTTGAAGTCCCAATCATTCCCGAAAGTTCAGGGATTGCATCTTTCAGCTCCTTATCGTACTTTTGCGACAGGCAACCCGCAACTATAACCTTTTTACCGCTGTCTATCATTTGTAAAATGCTTTGCACGGATTCTTGCTCCGCATCATGAATAAATGAGCAGGTATTCACAATGACAACATCCGCATCAGTTTCATCTAAAGTGATTGTATGACCTTTTTCCGCCAACATTCCTAGTATTAATTCGGCATCAACAAGATTTTTTGCACAACCATGATTTATTAACGCTATTTTCATTATTCTTCCTTTTAGTTCAATTTTAACATTAATTGTAAAATTTATGCCAATTATTAAATTTTATTGATAATTTTGTTATAAAATAGGCTTATGAAAACAGTTGAATTATTAGCACCGGCAAAAAATTTAGAAACAGGAATTGCAGCAATAGATAGCGGTGCAGATGCCGTTTATATCGGAGCGTGTGAATTTGGAGCAAGAAAAAATGCCCCAAACTCTTTGGAAGACATTGAAAAGCTCGTAAATTATGCACATAAATTTTACGCAAAAGTTCACGTTGCAATTAATACAATTCTTAACAATGCAGAACTTGAAAATGCGATAGAATTAGTAAAAAAACTATATAATATTGGCGTTGATGCCATTATTGTACAAGATATGGGGCTTGTTAAAGCGACAATAGACGGAAAGCTGCCTCCAATACCTCTTCATGCAAGCACACAATGCAACAACAGAACTATTGAAAAGGTTAAATTTTTTAATAAAATCGGACTATCAAGGGTAATTTTAGCCCGAGAATTGTCAGTCGAGCAAATCAAAGAAATCTGCAGAAATACCGATTGTGAAATTGAAACCTTTATTCATGGTGCTTTGTGCGTATCATACAGCGGACAATGCTATTTTTCATATATAAACGGCGGACGTTCGGCAAACAGAGGCGAATGTGCACAACCTTGCAGGTTGCGATATTCACTCGTAGATAAAGATGGGAAATACATATTAAAAGACAAATATTTGCTATCCTTAAAGGATTTTAACGCTTCAAATGAGATCGAAAACCTTGTTAATGCAGGTGTTAAGTCTTTTAAAATTGAAGGAAGACTAAAGGATTCAAACTATGTTCGCAACGTAACAGCCTTTTATAACGAATTATTGAACAAATACGCCAAAAGAACCTCTTCAGGCAAGGTATTTTGTGATTTCACACCTAACTTAGAAAAGACCTTTAATCGAGGTTATACAACATATTTTCTAAATGATAGAGAGCAATGTTTTAACTTTTTATCACCAAAATCAAGAGGGGAAAAACTGGGCAAAGTTAAACGAATCACCTCAAAATATTTTGAAATTGATGCAGATATTCACCCGCAAGACGGGATTTGTTTTATTCAAAACGGCGAAATGAGCGGATTTTTAGTGAATAAAGTAGAAGGGAACAAGGTTTATCCGAATTCAATGAACGGTTTAAAATCTGGAACTCTGCTTTATCGCAACTTTGACAGCAATTTTGATAAAAAACTGACAAATACAAAGACCTCAAGAAAAATTGCCGTTGAGATTACCCTTGAAAAGGGAAAAATTACGCTTATTGATGAAGATAACAATAAAATTACGGTGAACCTACCAAGTGGCGAAGCCCCGAAAAATATAGGTAAAATGACCGAAACCTTTAAATCTCAAATGCAAAAAACAGGCGAAAGTATTTTTTATGTTAAGAAATTTGAACTAAAAAATGCGGAACTTCCCTTTATGCCAATTTCTGCAATAAACCAATTACGACGGGATTTGCTCGACAATTTATTAGCAGAAAGATTAAAAAATTACCCCAAAGAGGTTCAAAAACATATCTGTTATGCGGATTTTCCTGATAAAATTGCAGACTATAAATTCAATATTTTTAATGATGAAGCCGTAAAATTTTATGAAGAATGTAATGTTAACATTAAAGAATGTGCTTTAGAATCTTCAGATAACATTAAGCCAGGAACAGAAGTTATGAGGACAAAACACTGTCTGAAATTTGCAACAGGACTATGTGGAAAACCTTGTAAACCGCTGTATTTGGAGAATTCAAAAGGTATAAAATATCCGTTATTCTTTGATTGTAAAAACTGCGAAATGGTTATAAAAACTCCATAAAAAAAGACTTCCGATTATCTCGGAAGCCTTTTTAAAATACAAAATTATTTGATTAATGCTTGAACTTCTTTGAATTTCGGATTTTTTGAAGTTTTCAGCCATTCAAACAACGTAATCTCAAGACAAGAAACCTTTGCACCATATTGTTTCAACAATTCCAAGCCGGTTTTATATTCTGCCTTATTTCTACTTGCACACGCATCTTTTAATACATAAACTTCAAAACCTGCTTTCATCAAGTCGTGAGCAGTTTGCAAAACACAAATATGAGTTTCAATACCGCCGATTACGATTTGTTTTTTCCCCGCAGCCTTTAACTCTTCAATCTTTTGAGCGAAAGCCGGCTCTAGCATTGCCGAAAACGCTGCTTTTTCAGTCACAAAAGCATTTAAATCAAGTGCATCTTGAAGTTGTGGAACAGTATGTCCCAAACCTTTTGGATATTGTTCCGTTACAACAGTCGGAATACCCAAAACTGATGCAGCACGGACGGCTTTTACCATTGTATTGGCAACATCAATGCCATACTTTGATGCCAAAACAAGTCTGTCTTGGATATCAATAACAACTAAAACGCTATCTTCAATGTTCAACATTTTAACTTCCTTTCTTATATGCTGTCTGTTTATACTCATTTTTTAATTGTTTTAACAATGAAATTAAATATTTATCCGTAAGCTTGCTCAACGACACCTCAAGTTTTGTATTTTCGGCACTATCAAGTCCCGTATGAGTAATTTCTATTTTAAATTTAGCAAACCCGTTATATCGAATAGTCAATTCGCTATGAATATTCTCGTTTTTCAGACTAAAAACGCACTCAATATTATTTGCATATTGGCTAACCTCGGTATTAGTCAATTTTGCTTCAAATTCGTTTTTATACCTGAAAAATATCGGAATAATAATATTATTCATCTTATTTGTAAATACGTTTTTGAATAATTTGAAACTTTTAACGGATTGTTCGGTGGCATCGTCTTCCAACCACGAGTTTTGAACATCAATGTTATGTTCCAAACAAACCGCCAATACATCATTTTGAATTGCAGATGTCATTCCGTCAAGTGCAAGTTTTTCAAGCGTTACAAAAGATTGAATCCCTATCAGTGAAATTCCAGCTCTAATCTTGAAATTTTCACCCATTTTATCTTGTAACTTCTGCAAAACTGCCTTTGTACCGATTAAATCAATATTTGGCAAAATTAAATAGAATTTTCCGCCACGAGCAATCGCCGCAATGTCATCTTGTCTGATTGAAGATTTTATGGTTTGAGCCAGTCTGTTTGTTGAAATCTTTGTTTTGCAAGAATCATCAAGTGTTAAAACTGAGAAAGTTCCGCTTTTTATCTTTAAATTTTCCGAAAGTTCAACAAAAATTTCCCTCAAATATTTGCACTGATACAAGCCTGTTTTAGTGTCTATTGCCCCAATTTGGTTCAAGAATTTCTCTTCGTAAGACAATTTTTCTTTAAGCATGCTACTTTTAAAGCAATTAACGGTTTTTACCATATAATCAGCTTCAGAAGCCTCAAACAGCAAATAATCATAAATTCCGCTATCATAAGCTTTCAACAGAAATTCCGAATTATTTTCAGGTAGCAATAGCAGAATTTCAACAGTACTTTTAACCTGTTTAATTGTAGAAACATATTTTATGATCTCCTCTTCTGTTTCGTCAGGAGTTTTTACAAGTATAGCAACGCTGAAAGTCGAATTTTTAATCATGGATTTTAGGTTATGTAACGAACAAACAGAAATTTTGTCATTACCACGCAACAAAACCAGTTTATTTAAAACTGATTTTGCAACCTCATCACTTTCAGTGATTAAAACTATATTATTATTATCAATCATTAAAATCTATACCTGAAGATGTTTCTTGATACACCAAAAACTTCCGACAGCACCGAACAAAATACTCATTGAAAACATTACAATAAGGACAATTCCATGTGCATTGGCAGGTGCCGGAATCATGAAAAATTTATGCACATTCGCCAGTCCGTTTTGAATATACGCAAGCGGAATCATTGCAAGCAACGAACCGGTAAGTCCGTAAAAAGCACCCTGCATAATGAACGGAAACCTGATATACCAATTACTTACACCCATCAATCTCATGATTTCAATTTCATCCTTCCTTGATTGGATAACAAGTTGGATAGTGTTATTGATAATAGTAATCGTCAACAAGCCCATAATTGCAATAACAACAAGGGTTATCGTTTTCAATACATGATTAACCAGTTCGATTTTCTTAGCCAAATCCTTTGCATAATACATATCTTCTACTGATTGAATTTGCTTAATATTATCAAACACAGGTTGCAAACTTTCAGGCGAATCCACCTTAACCCTCAAGGTATCAGGCAATGGATTGTCAATGTTTGGCAAGGACATTTCGTTTTTCAACCTATTCCACGATTCGGCTTTGGTAATTATTTTTATATCTTCAACGTGGTCAAATTTTTGAATTTCCGACTTAACATTAGCGGGATCGGCACTGTTTTTCAAATATACCGAAATTTCCAAGGCTTTACCAAATTCCTTTGAAAAGGCGGAAATTGACAATGCCGTACGGAAACATGCTCCAAATATCATCAAAATTGCAGCCATAGTTGTAATAATGATGACATTTACCCAGCCTGTTCTGATTATATCGCTCAAAGTTTCCATACCAAGCCTGTGAAGTATTCTCAACTCGCACAACCAGCCTTTTGGAATTTGACTTTTTACATTTGCTTTTAAATTCTTATTCATAAGTACCTGCTTGTATATCTCTTACTATTTGTCCCTGATCAAGAGTGATAACTCGTTTTCTGAAATAATCAACCATAGCATTATCGTGAGTTGACACAATAACCGTAATCCCCCTTTGATTGATTTGGTCAAGGATTTGCATAATTTCCATTGAGTTTTTAGGGTCTAAATTTCCCGTAGGTTCATCTGCAATCAATAACGGTGGTCCGTTTACAATCGCTCTTGCGATACCTACTCTTTGTTGTTCACCACCTGAAAGTTCTGACGGTTTTGCTCGCAATCTGTCGGTCAAGCCAACAATTTTCAAAGCTCCGTGAACCCTTGCGTCTATTTCTCTACTGCTTATACCCATTGTGCGGATAACATAAGCAACATTATCATAAACCGTTTGATTTTGTAATAATTTATAATCCTGAAAAACAATCCCCATGCAACGTCTTAAATTCGGTATTTTGTTATTTGCAATATTTGCGATATTCAAACCGCCAATAGAAATTATACCGTTTGTCGGTTTTTCTTCGGCATATAGCAGTTTCATTAACGTAGATTTTCCTGCACCCGAAGCGCCAACGATAAAGATAAATTCACCCGAGTGAATTTCTAAATTGACATTTTTTAGGGCAAAATGATCGTTTTTATATCTTTTTGTGACGTGTTGAAATGTAATCATTTGTTATTTCCTTGCTGTAGTATTTTTTTGATAAATTGTTTTAATTCTCTTGGTTAAGCCGTTTGCATCAAGTCCGTAATATTCCATTAACGCATCAGAATTACCGCTTTGACCGAATTCGTCGTTTATACCGATTCTGAAAACTTTTGTAGGAAATTTTTCACTCAAAGCTTCACAAACCGCAGAACCTAAACCACCAATTATTGAGTGATTTTCAATAGTAATTACTAAATTTGTTTTCTTTGCACTGTCAATTATTGTTTGAGAATCCAAAGGCTTAACAACAGAAACATTAATAACCTCAACGGAAATGCTTTCCGTTTTGAGGTTTTCAGCTGCTAACAAAGCTTCCGCCAAAGTTTCGCCGTTTGTGACAACGGTAACATCAGAACCTTCTTCAAGCACTGTTGCCTTTTTAAAATCAAAGTGATAATGTTCGTCAAAAATATCCGCAACATTACTTCTTGCAATTCTTATATACATAGGACCGTCATGCAAAGATGCATATTTAATAACTTCTTCACACTCTCTGCAATCTGCGGGAACAATTACTTGCATGTTCGGAATATTACGCATTAGAGCAATGTCTTCCAACGCTTGGTGAGTAGCCCCATCTTCCCCAACGGTAATACCACCGTGAGTACCGATAATTTTCACGTTAAACTTCGGATAGCAAACGCTGTTTCTGATTTGGTCATAAGTTCTGCCTGTTGCGAACATGGCAAAACTTGCGATAAACGGAATTTTTCCTTCTGAAGCCAACCCTGCAGCGGTCGCCACCATGTCTTGTTCTGCAATTCCCGAATCAAAAAATCTGTCAGGGAACTTATCCTCGAACATTTTTGTTTGAGTTGAGCATGCCAAATCTGCATCCATGACAACAATTTTTTCATTCAGAGAACCTAATTGTGCTAAAGTTTTTCCAAATGCTTTTCTGATTGAATTTTTGTTTTTAATGTCTATCTTCATCTATATCCTCAAGTATATCTACACTTTCAACGATTTATTATCCCTTACGACAAAGATTTTACCATAAAAAACGTAATCTTTCCAATGTTAAATCACTTAAAATATTAATATGGCTAAAAATCAACTATATTCACATTTTTAAAATTTATTGTAAAGTTTTATTAAAAATATCACTGATTTTAGCAATATTTTATCTTCAGGTGTATTTAAACGGTAGAATGGTAATAGACTCACATTTATAAAAGGAAAGGAAATTTAAATGAATCAAGTTCCATGTGCAATGGCTCCTTATGTTGTTCAACAAGCTTTTGTTCCGGCACCACAAGCACAGCCACAACCAAAATTAAACGCAGTAAACATCGAAATCAATAACCCTACAGTGGGTAATCAAGGGGCAGCACAGCAGCCTCAATATGCTCCGGTGACAATGCCAACATACGCTTATCCGCAAGCACCGGTTTACAATTATCCGCAGGCTCAAACGCAACCTGTGTATTATCCGCAACAAATGCCTCAACCGGCACTACCGGTAGCACCTCAAGCGGCACCTGAACCGGCACCAGCACCTGTTGCTCCTCAACCGCAACAAGTTCAAGTAGTTCCGGCACAAGTCAATAATAATGCACCAGTCCAACCTGTCGCACCTCAAATTACGGAAGCACCTGCAGCACCAGCTGTACCCTCTCCGGTTGTAACAGAAGCACCTAAAGCTCCTGAACAAAAACCTGAAGTAGTTCAATCTGAAGCAGTAACTCCGCAAGTTGACGTAAATGCTTTCGCTTCAAGACTTACAGGTAACAACTACGACGATCAGGAAGCTGCGATGAAGGAAATTACAAATACTATTAAAAATTCTCCTGAAAAAGCAGACTCATTGTTAGATAGCAAAATCGTAGATGCTTTGTCAAACCTTATTGATGTAGATACAACATCATTGGAAGATGTAACTCCTGAACAAGTTGCAGCAAGAGAAAAAATGTTAGCAGGTAAAGAAGTTACAGACCAAGAAAAAGAATTAGCAAATACACTTTCACCGAAAGAAAAAGCAGAAAGAAATAAAAGCTACGCTTTGTTCACATTAGCAACAATCCAAAAATGCTACGGTGAAGAAATTGCAAAATTATCAGACAAAACTGTTCCATTAACAGAACTTCCGGGAGCGGCAAAAGTTGTTGATACATTAAAAGACAACCCTGACCCTCTTGTTAGAGCATCAGCAATCCAAGCTTTGAGTTACATTCAACGCCCTGAATACAAAAAAGACTTAACAACAGTATTCACGGTTGCAACTAATGATGCTGATAAAGGTGTTGCAGATACAGCAAAAGCAGCATTGGAAGAATTAAATAAAATCTAACCGAACAGCATAGATAATAAACAAAATTCCTTTCTTTAATAAATAAAGCCCCTGAAAAGGGGCTTTATTCTTTTTACTAAATATTAAAAAAGCAACATTTGTAATTTATGAGTGATAAAATTTTAAGCACAAAGATGTTGAGATAATTAGCTTTATTGGCAATCTAACCGGCAACTTTTCTCTTGTAAGATTCAGGAATTGGAGCACAGTTTTCATAATCCGCTAATTCAGAAATTTGCTTACTCCATTCATAGATAATTTCATCATCTTTTAATTTGTAAGAAATAGGCTTTCCGACTTTAATTGTAACATTTCTGCGTGTAAACGGTTTTAATTTTGGATAACCGTCCCAATTTGCGATAGCAACAGGAACGATATCGGCTTTTGCAGCTCTTGCAATCGCCACAAACCCTTTTCTTATACCCTCAAGCTTTCCATAAGGCCTTGTTCCGCCTTGTGGGAAAATTCCCAAAGACCAACTCGTACCGATAATATCTTTTACAGTTTTAAAAGTTGCAATTTCAGGTTTTGTCCTATCAACAGCAAAAGCTCCGAGTCTTTTTACAAGCCAACTCAACTTTTCACCTGATTCAAAAAGTTCTTTTTTAGCCATGAAAGCAATCGGACGAAGTGCAGCCATTACAACCATTGTAGGATCGAAAATTGACACATGATTTGCTGCATAAATATACTTATCCTTATGATTTTTAGGTAAGTTTTCACGTCCTTCTATCTTATAATTGTAAAATATGTTAAAGAAATTGAATACCACAACATAAAGGAACGCCATATAAAATATCGTTCGGAAAATATGGTATTCACTTGCGTAACGTCTGTTAAAGTTTCGTACTTCCTTGCTCATTATTAAACCGCTCCTTTACCTGCCTCAGCTTTTTCAACCTCAGCATCTTCTTTATATGTAAATCCAGTAAGTTCTTGAATCGCATCAATCCATTTTTGTTTTACAATGTCAGGATTTTTGTCATAAGGTATTATTTTGCCGATTTTTACAATGATTTTACCAGTAAACGGCAATCTTTTAACCTCGTTTGAACCGACGATACCCACAGGCAAAATATTGCATTTTGTCAATTTTGCTAAACCTGCAAAACCTTTATTTACACCTTTGATTTCCCCCGGAACTCCTCGAGTACCTTGAGGAAACATGCCCAAAACCCAATCACTGTCTTGAATTGTTTGAACTGTTTTAACCGTAGAAGGTCCAAGACTTTCTCTGTTAACGGAAAAAGCTCCCAACCAATCAATCCACCATCTTATAAACGGAATATCAAACAATTCCTTTTTTGCCATAAACGCAACGCATCTCGGCATTACTGCACAAATCATTGGCGGGTCGAGTGTCGATAAATGATTTGGGCATATAATGTATTTATTATCCTTCGGCACATTTTCTAACCCTTGTACTTCAATTCTATACACAAGTTTCAAACGTACCATATAACCTATTTTACAAACTAAAAACTGGAAGAAGGCTCTCCATTTATTGAATTGAGAGGCCTTTCTAGCGGAATACTGTTTCTTTTGTTTTGTCATAATTTGCTCTCCATAGTCTTGTTCTATCATTATACATAAAAAACGTTAATATTCTACTTATTAATCTGTTTTTATTGTATTATTTTTATATAGTAAGGAGAGTATAATTTATGGAATGCAAAAAATCTGAGAACAAATTAGAAAATGAACTTTTTAAAAGCGTTTACGACAAAACCCCCGATTATATAAAAAATTTAAACTTAATAAAAATTGATGAACAAGGTGAATTTTCTTTTTCTTTAAAAAGAGAACATTTGAAACCTTATAACAAAGAAACAAATCCTGAAGGACTTAATCTTGAAGAATGGTTTGAAAACTACGCAAAAGAAGCAAAAGTTTCAACAGCAGGAATCAGAGGTCCTCAAAACATTTTATTTCCGCAGGATACAAGATTTCCGATTAACTTGGTCGGAATTGTTTTGGCAACTTTGGCAAAAGCACTTGTTGCAAACGAAAAATACCCGAATAAACGAATAGTTAAAATCGCAGGTTGCGAAGTTCGATATAATTCAAAAATGTTTTTAGATGCAATCGCAAGAGTGCAGGCTGCAAACGGCATTCAAACGCTTGTTCCTACAGAAAAACAAACTATTCCGATTTGGCTTGCTTCCTTTTTGGCCTTCAAGTTGGATTTGCTTGGCGGTGAATACATAACTTCAAGTCACGGAATTTCTGTTAAAAACGCTACAAAGGATTTAAACTCTCAGGGTAGTCAATATTTACCTGAAGAATCAATGGAATTTGTAAACAAAATCCAAGAAATCTTTAATATCATTGAAGAAAAAGGCTCCTACGAAATTAAATTAGCTGCAAACAATAATCCGCTAATAAATCAAGATGTAATGAAGCAACTTGAAGACGGTGTTAATTTATACGTTGAATACTTGAAAACAGGTGTAGCAAAGGATATTAACCTGAATTTAATCAAGAATTTTGACTCAAAAATTATCATTGAAAACGTTGGCGGTTCTGCTTACAGAACATTATCAAGAGTTTTGAAAAAACTTGGTATTGAAGGAAAATTTAACTGGTTTAATACAGAAGAAGACCCGTTTTTCCACTCAATCGGGAAATATGACACTACTCCAAAAGGTGAAAAAGCTTTCTATGATTACTCTGTAGATGCAACAGTTCTTGCCAAAACGACAAACGGAACAAAATATTTCCCTGTTATCGAAACAATGAAATATGATAAAAAGCTTTCAAAATATCCGACAAATACTGTCGTTTTAATCACAGACCCTGACCACGACAGATTGACAATAACTCAAACCGAAAGCGTTGACAGAATCGAAGAATTAAACAGACTCGGAATTGATTATATAAAACTTGACGAAGAAAAAGTTTTGACAGTTTTCACTGCAAATCAGGCATTCATGATGTTGTTTGATTTTTGGGCTAAGCAATTAAAATCAGAAAACTTATGGAATAATCACCCGAGATTTATGATAAAAACAACCGCTTCAGCCTTGTCATGGGACGAATGGGCAAAAAATAACGGTGTAAAAGTCGTTAATGTTCCTGTCGGGTTCAAAGAAATTGCAAACATAATGAAAAAGGTTGAACTTAAACTTAAAAATGAACCGAATAAAGAAGTTGTAATAGATGACGTCTTCGGAAATTCTATAAATTTGGGCGAAAATCCTCGTTTGTTGTTCGGCGGCGAAGAGTCAGGCGGAATGATTATGGGTACTGAAGATTTAATAAAATCTCAACACGGAAGAGCTGCCGTTGCAATGAGAGAAAAAAGTGCCACAGAAGCAATAATCGTAGCATCAGCACTTGTTTCAGCTTTAAAACAAGAAAATAAAACGCTATCGGAAAACTTTGACAGTGTTTTGGCGGAAAACAATATTACGGGCAGATTTGATACTCGTGTTGACATTGCCTACTACAACGAATCAGAACCTGATATTGAAAAATTAAAGAAATCAAAAGTTGCGGGCGAGGCTCTCAGAACAAAAAATGACATGTTCTATTTAAGCCTTGCTATCGCAAAAAGAAATAACAAAATTACACTTGAAAAAATCAAAGAAATTCTCAACGATAAATTTAATAAAGACGGTTTAACTTTTGATAATCTGAAGTCTATAAAATTTGTCGGAGACGGAACATATTTAGAATTTTCAGACAAATATATCGAAATCAGACCGTCAGGAACAGATGCAAAAACAAAAGCCTATGGCGGCGGGTTAAATAAAGAAGACATTGAAAAATATGCAACCGTTTTAGGTAACTATTCGGGTGAAAGAACAGAATTACACTGCAAATATGTTCCTGCGACAGATTACGAAAATTGCAAACAGAATGCAATGGAACATTATTTGGCATTTGTTGATAAAGATGCGAATAATGAAAAATTTGAAATTCCGGAATACGATTTTTAAATATTTCTGATAAAATAAAACTATTACTAATAAAATGAGGTCAATATGCTAAGAGATTATTTTTTAAATAAAATTGAAAACGCTATCGAATTAGCGATAAAAGAAGGAAAATTAGGTCAAATGAGCGAATACACAAAAGGTTCACTCATCGTTGAAAAACCTAAAAATACTGAATTTGGCGACTTGGCGGTTAACGTTTCATCACTTGCACGAGTAGCAAGAATTGCTCCGCCGATGATTGCAAACGGGATATTAGAATTTATTGACAAAGAAGATTCGGATTATTCTGTAGTTGGCGGATTTATCAATTTCAAAGCGGGCGAAACCTTGCTTGTTAATTTGTTAAAAGAAATTATGAACAAAAAAGAAGATTTCGGTCGTCCTGAAAATATCAAGAAAGAAAAAATTATTCTTGAATATATTTCCGCAAATCCGACTGGACCGTTCCACATCGGTCACGGACGTTGGGCTGCAATGGGCAGTGCATTGGCAAATTTGTTAAAATTCTACGGACATGAAGTTTATCAAGAATTTTATATCAACGATGCAGGCTCTCAAATTCAAAAATTGGGTCGCTCTTTGGTTATAAGAATTCGTCAGGAATTGGGTGAAAAAGTTGATTTTCCTGAAGATGAAATCGAAAGAAAAAATTACTATCCGGGTGATTATTTAATTCCTGTGGCAAAACAATTTTTAGTTGATAAAAAAGACTTATTAGTAACAGTTAATAACGATTTGGACAAAATCGACCTGCAAGAATTTTGTGACTATGCAAAAGCCTATGAAGAAAAAGTCCAAAGAGATTTGTTGGATAATTTTAGAGTTAAATTCGACAAATTCTATTCCGAATTATCTTTGCACAAATCGGGAAAAGTTGAAGAATGCGTACAAAAACTTCGTAACAGCGGAAAAATTTACGAAAAAGAAGGAGCTGAATGGTTCAAATCTTCTGATTACGGCGATGACCAAGACCGTGTAATCAAGAAAGCTGACGGTTCTAACACTTATTTAACTGCAGATATCGCCTACCACATCGACAAATTACAACGTGGTTTTGATAGAATGATTAACATTTGGGGTGCTGACCACCACGGTTATGTTGCTCGTGTTAAGGCATCAATCGAAGCTTTAGGCTACGACCCGAATAAATTGGAAGTTTTGCTCGGACAACTTGTAAACCTTGTTATTAACGGTAATGAGGTTCGCATGGGTAAACGTAAAAACATGGTGACATTGGAAGATTTGATTGACGAAGTCGGCGTTGATGCAACAAGATTTTGGATGTCAATGAGAAATATTGACACTACTCTTGATTTTGATATTGAACTTGCAAAAACAAAATCTGACGAAAATCCTGTATTTTACGTTCAATATGCACACGCAAGAGCATGCTCGATTATCAGAAACGTTACAACTGAGAAAATTGACACAGAATCTGGCAAAACTATTCCTGCAATTTTAACAGAAGAAGAGTTTAAGAATTTAACAGAAAACTTTGATGAAAAAATTGCAGAATTGTCAGTTAAAGATGCAAGAAAATTGATTTTAAAATTGGAAGAATTTAAACCATTAATCAAAAATTCTGCTGAAGGAAGACAAGTTTATACAATTTGCAGATATGTTCAGGATTTAGCATCAGAATTCCACTCCTTCTATAATTCAACAAGAGTTATTACAGACGATTTGGAACTTACAAAATCAAGATTAATTTTAGTTTGGGCATTTAAAACAGTTCTTGCAAATGCGTTGAGGATACTTGCAGTTACAGCACCTGAAAGAATGTAATTTTTAAATAAAATTAAACATAAGACAAATAAAAAGCACCTTCAAAAGAAGATGCTTTTTATATTGCCGTGTCACTGTCTATCGAAAACTACCAACACACTGTCTTCATATACTTTCTCCACCGCCGCAGGGATCCTTTCATGCGGGAATATTCCTACCTCTACACCTTCCCGCTCGATGTCGGGAAGATGAACCGGGCCGCACA
>SFZC01000103.1 GCA_004558955.1 bacterium
CGAAAACGTAACTCGAAGCCTCGAAACCTTTTTAGACGAGTTAGTTCCCGTCAAATATTATCTTGAAGTTTCCTCTCCGGGGTTAGAGAGAAAATTCAAGTCAGAAAAAGAATTTATCATCTTCAAAGGCAGAAGAATAAGTCTAAAACTGAAAGAAGCCTTGCCTAACGAAACAGAAAAGATTTTCAAGGGTGAAATCATTGACTATGATGTGAATGAAGGCTTAACCTTCTTGCGATTTGAAGACGGTGCAGAATTACAAATTCCGAAATCAAACATTCAATCCGCAAAGTTATACATTGATTAGGAATTGAACAAAAATTTTAGCAAATTACAAAACGAAAGGAAAAATAAAATGATTAAAATCGGTGCAGGTAGTTTAAACGAAGTTTTTGAAGAACTTGAAAGAGAAAAAGGGATTTCAAAAGAAGTCGTAATTTCATCACTTTGTGATGCAATGGTTGCTGCTTACAAAAAGCACATGAGAGTAAAAGAAATTGAAAATATTGAAGCATATTTAGACGAACAAACAGGCGAAATCGGCATTTTCAAAGGCAAAACAGTTGTTGAATCTGTTGAAGACCCTGACAACGAAATTTCGCTTGCAGAAGCAAAAGAAATTGATGACTCTGTTGAATTGGGTGACGAAGTTAAACTTGAAGTTACTCCGGAACAATTCGGACGTATTGCTGCTCAAGCCGCTAACCAAGTTCTAACTCAAAGAATCCGTGAAGCAGAAAGAAATCTTGTTCTTAACGAATTTTTAGAGAAAAAAGGAACTCTAATCACAGGTATTATCCAAAAAGTTGACGACAGAAGAAACGTTATCGTAAACATCGGCAAGACTGACGCTATCATGCCTCGCAAAGAGCAAATTCCGGGTGAATACTACAAACCGGGTAACAGAATCAGAGTTTTTGTTCTTAACGTAAAAGAAACAACAAGATTACCGCAAGTTATCGTTTCTCACGCTCACGCAGAAATCGTAAGAGAATTGTTTGAACTTGAAGTTCCCGAAATTGAAGACGGAATCGTTGAAATCAAGTCAATTTCTCGTGAAGCAGGTTACAGAACAAAAATCGCAGTTTGGTCAAACGACCCTGAAGTAGATTCTGTTGGTGCATGTATCGGACCTCGTGGTAGCAGAATCCAAACAATCGTTGGCGAATTGAAAAATGAAAAAATCGATATCGTAAGATACTCGGAAGACCCTGTAGAATACATCGTTAACGCTCTATCTCCTGCAAGAGTAATCTCAGTAGATATTATGGCTGATGATGAATTTGCTCACGAAGCTTTGGTTGTAGTTCCTGATGACCAATTAAGCCTTGCTATCGGAAGAGAAGGTCAAAACGTAAGACTGGCTCACAAATTGACCAACTGGAAAATCGATATCAAATCAGCCTCTCAAATGGAACAAGCTGAAAACCAAAACATCAACAACTATCAATACAACGACGACCAAGCAGAAGAAGTTGAAGAAGAAAATGTTGTAGATTCTGATGAACTTCAAGAAGAAATCGAAGAAGAAATGAATCAACAAGCATTAGATGAAACCGATATCGAAGACGGTGCAGTTTCTGAAGAAGATGCAACTGAAGAATAAGTCGTTTGATTTTATAACGATAAAGATAGAAGACGGCGGGATTTTCAAATGAAAATCCCGCCGTCCTTATAAACCAACTTTTCTAAAACTTTTGCCAATATGTTCCACCATTTTCATCTTGGAACTTTTTGTAGGATTGTTCGTAATATTTCACTTTTTCTTGTTGTATTAAATCATTCAATCTGTTATTTATTTCCTCCTGGTCTTGAAGTGTAGTGTTTATCACATCAAAATCAATATTTGAGATATCGGAATACTTCACGCAATCGTCAATCTTATCGGCATATTGAGAAATAGTTTCGTCCATTTCTTTTTCAATTTCGTCATAAGATTTGTTTATTTCTTCTACACTTTTTGTGGTTGAGTAATATTTTTTATTTTCTCTCAGGCAATTTTTAATATCTTGCGGAGCATCTTTATGTGTTTTTATATTTTCTTTGAAATCATCAATTCTTTCCGACAATTTTCCTATTCTTTTATCAAGGTCATAAAGCAGAAGTTTATCATAATCTTTCTTCAATTCGTCAAAACCTTTGACAATTTCTATCGCATCACGACAAGGACTTATCATTATTCTGAACTTTGCGTCAAATTCTTTATCTTGAAGCTCTTTTGCTTCCTCAAAATTAGTTTGCCTTAACAAATATAAATCATTAGACATTGACTCTTCAAGGTTTGCAACCTCAACGGTTGTAGCGTTAAATTTTTGAAATTCTTTTTCATTCGCTATCATTTTTTCTTTATTGTTTTCAATATAATCCCGAATTTCTTGTGTTGCGAACGGACTGTTCTTCATCATGTCACTTGTTCTGTCAAAAGTTCTTATATTTGTATAATACTTTTCAAACGGTTCAAGTACTTTTTCAGCGTTCGCAATTTTATCATCTTTTCTTGCATCGCAATCTTTGTAGAACATGTTTTGTTCACGTTCTTGGTAAATCTTTGATTTTTCTTGCATATCGTAGCACATTCTGCCAAGTTTCAAATAATCCCCTTTGTTTTCGGTTAAGTAAGGTTGCACAAGGGTAGTAATTCGGTTTTGCAAAATTTTCATTTGTTCATCTTCGTAGGAAGACCCAAAATATACACTATCACATATCGGATTTTGTACAAACGAAACCCTTTGATTATTGCGACTATTTGACACATTTTTGTGTTGATACACATTAGAAAACATATTGACCGCTGAAATTCTCATAATATTACTCCTTATTTTTTTGAATGCTTTTACTATAAAAAACACTCACTCAAAAGTCAAATCAAAACTCTGCTCAATGGGGTGCATTCATTAAGTTTTGTAACGAAATGAGTATCTACTGAAATCAAAGCTTTTCAAAATACTTTATATAAGAGTAACGAGGATAACAGAATTAAATAAACACGAGAAATAACTACTACCTACTACACACTAACCTACTACACGAGGAATTGTAAAAGATTCCAAACTCTTTCAAAAAGAAAGGGTTTTTTTTTGCCCATATTTGTTATAAATTGTAGGTATGAAAAAGAAAACTTTGTTTAGCGAAAAAGAAATTTTGGTAGGTCCGGCCTCAGGACAAGATAATTATATTATGGCAATAGAATCAAGTTGTGATGAAACGGCTTGTGCAATCGTGAAAAACGGACGTGAAGTAATCTCAAATATCGTTGCTTCTCAAATCAAAACTCACGAAAAATTCGGCGGAGTAATCCCTGAAATTGCGGCAAGAGAACACCTTGATTCAATAAATATCGTTGTGCAGGAAGCATTTGACCAATCAGGATTAAAACCTGACGATATCACGGCATTTGCGGGAACTGTAGGACCGGGGCTTGTAGGGTGTTTGCTTGTCGGCTTGAACGCTGCAAAAACTTTAGCGTTAGTTTATGACAAGCCGTTTATCGGAGTAAACCACCTTAACGCTCACCTTTGTGCAAACTATATTGAAACCGACATAAAACCACCATATATGGCACTTTTGATTAGTGGCGGTCACACACAAATTATAGACGTTGAATCTTACTCAAAACAAACAATTTTGGGTGAAACAATAGATGATGCGGTTGGGGAAGCCTATGACAAAGTTGCAAGACTAATCGGTTTACCGTATCCGGGAGGTCCAAGACTTGATAAACTCGCTCAACTTGGAAACCCTAAAACCTACGAACTTCCACAAGCAAAAGTTGACGGATATAATTTCAGTTTCAGCGGACTAAAAACAGCCGTTTTGAGATTGGTTAAAAATCTTAAAAAAGAATATTGCACAGAAGAAAATCAAGAATTACCGGAAAACGTAATCAACGATATATGTGCAAGTTTCCAAGAATGTGTTTCTAAAACTCTTGTGAAGAAACTTAAAAAAGCAGTCGAAGAACGTGGCTACAATCAAGTTGTAATCGCAGGCGGAGTTGCGGCAAATTCTGAAATTCGTAAAAAAGTTTTTGATTTGGAAAAAGAAGGCTATCACGTTCACGCTCCCGCAATGAAATATTGCACGGATAACGCTTCTATGGTTGCCTCTTGTGCTTACTTTAACACAAATACTTTTGATGACATTGATGTTGAAGTATTTTCTCGTGTAAAATAATTTTACAACCCTAAGTAGCAAAAAATTTGTTGTCCTGTTTTGTATAAATATGCAAATTACAAATAACAGCCAAACAAGTTTTAACGGAATTTACCTCAAAAACGTTGATTTTCCCGAAGTCAGGGATATTGTAATGAGTTTAAAATTTCGTGGATTTCACCCGTTAGGACACAAAACATATTTCTTGCCTAAAGGTGATGTTTTTGAAATGTGCAACAAAGCCAAAGAAATAAAACAAATCGGCATGAAAGGAATACCGAACGAATTTGGCACACTGCTTTTTCCGTGGAGAAGATCAGCATTTTTCATTGCAGAACCGAAAGTTGAAATAGAAATGTACAAGCTCGTAAAGAAAACAAAACCGAGTGCTGAATTGTATTTATTGGTATAAAACTTTCAGACTATAATTTTCAAACAAAAAGCCGACATCACTGTCGGCTAATTTGTTATTTATTATCAATTATTTTATCTCTTACTTAATATTTGAGAAAGTCCAAGCATCAAATGTAGGTGCTTCATTAATCTTCATTTCATGCTTTTCTTCACCTGAACATTCGTCATCGTGAGCGATTGGCTTATACAATCTGTTATAGTATTCGATAACCATTCTGTCAGAATTGAAGTAAGCTTCAGAAGTTCTGATAGCTTGACGCATCAATCTTGCCCATTCAGGTTTGTTATTGTAGTAAGTCGGAATAATTTGATCTTCAATAATGCTCATCAAGCACTTGTGATCTTTCCAGTGTCTTTCTTCCCAAGACATATCGTCATCAATTTCAGGATATTCAATAGCGTAACCGTTAATTCCGCTAAATGTACCTTCAACAGTCCAACCGTCAAATATAGACAAGTGAACTGCACCGTTAGCGTTAGCTGACATACCTGAAGTACCTGAAGCTTCAAACGGTCTTAGTGGAGTGTTCAACCAAACATCAGTACCACGTTTCAACATGCCTGATAATTGAAGTTCATAACCCGGAAGAACAACCACGTTTTTCAAAGTGTGAGATCTGTTCAACAATTTATTAAACATTTCTTTACCCATAACGTCATCAGGGTGGAATTTACCGGCAAAAATGATTTGAACTTTGTTTTCATCCAACAATTTACCAATTCTGTCTTTATCCATCAAGATTAACCAAGCACGTTTGTAATCGGCAAATCTTCTTGCCCAAGTGATAGTCAATACATCAGGGTCAAATCTCTTACCTGCAACGTTAGCAATATATTTGAACAATTCAGCTTTCATTTCACGTTTAACCGCTAACAATTTTTCAGGGTCATTTTGTGCTTCTTTAACTCGCTTATCTTGCCAGTATTGAAGATTTACGGCATTAGTGATTGCTCTAATCGGACATCTGCCTTCAACCCATTCCCACATCTTGTTAGAAACAAGACCGTGTAATTGAGAAACTGCGTTAGCAATTCTTGACATTCTCAAAGCAGCAACCGTTAATGAGAAGTTTTCACCACCCAAAGCTACGGCTGTTTCACGAGAAGCACCTGCAAAGAAACCGCCTTCTAACAATCTGTCAACCCAGTGAACTTCATTACCTGCAGCAACAGGAGTGTGAGTTGTGAATACTGTACGTTTTTTAACTTCATTCAAATCGCCGTTGTATTGTCTTAACAATTCAAATGCAGCCGGCAATGCGTGACCTTCGTTCATGTGGATAACATCAAAGTTATAACCTACTTTTTGAAGAATTCTAACACCTGCAATACCCAAAACTGTTTCTTGAGCAATTCTGATTTTTTCATCACCATCATACAATTTGTATGAAATGCTCTTAGCCCAATCGCTGTTACCTTCGATATCAGTAGTCAACAAGTAAACAGGACAAGTTCCAAACAATTCAGGTTGAACTAAATAAGCCTTAACCTTAACTTTTTCTCCAAAGATATCAACTTCAGTTTCAGTATTTATATCTGTCAAGAAATCATAATACTTTCTGATATATGCAACTTCAACATTGCCTGATTGATCAATACGTTGATCATAATAACCATAAGACCATAACATTGTTACCCCTACCATAGGCATTTGCAAATATCCTGCAGATAACATGTGTGAGCCGGCCAAAAATCCTAAACCACCTGAATAAGTGCTTAAAGATTGATCCATAGCAATTTCCATTGAAAAATACGCTACATTCGGTAATGCCATAATTAACCTCTCTTCTCTTACCTCATTAAATTTTATACACTAAATTTTTCATGTTACACGAACCCGTGCCATAACATTGTAGCATAGAAAAATTATAGAACAATAGTTTTTAATATATAAATATAAAACCCTGTCATACCGATATTTTTCAAGGAAACAAAACGTTACAAAAAAAGAGATACCCTTTTAAGATACCTCTTTTAATTACTAAATCTTTTCCAAAAACTTGGTCAAAGCGATTTTTACATGAGAATAATTCAATCCGCCCTGCATATAGGCAATATGTTCCG
>SFZC01000104.1 GCA_004558955.1 bacterium
ACCGGTGTTATTTTTAACGAACCATTCTGCAAGTAATGCAGCGTTTGTGTTTGAATCATCACCACCGATGATAACAACGGCAGAAATGTTCAATTTTTTACAAACTGCCAAAGATTTTTGGAATTGTTCTTCTGTTTCAAGTTTAGTTCTTCCTGAACCGATGATATCGAAACCGCCTGTGTTTCTGTATGCGTCAATAAATTCATCGGTAAATTCAACGTATTGACCTTCGATAATACCTGAAGGACCGCCTAGGAAACCGTACAATTTGTTTTCAGGATTTGCATTTTTCAAAGAATCGTACAAACCTGCGATAACGTTGTGTCCACCGGGTGCTTGACCGCCTGATAGGATAACACCGACATTTCTTACTTCAGAAGTTGAAGCAGAAGAAGTTGATTTGAATGTAACGGTTGGTTTGCCGTAAGTATTGGCAAATAAATTTTTGATTTGTTCCTGATCTCTAACTGATTGAGTAGCGGAACCTTCAACCATTTCCAAAGAGTTTACACCGTTTTGTAAACTTGAAGGTAATTTTGGTTGATACTTTAATCTTTCAATTTGTAATGGTGAAAGTTTTGTCATTTTTAATATCCTTTCCTTTTGTAACCGTGCCTACATTGAACATTCTACTATAAAAATGATTTTAAACAATGAGGAAGAATTTTTGGAATAAATTGTTTTTCCCCAATTATTAAAAAATAATAAATTTAACTTGTTAAATCCGTTTCATACCTTATAATGGTTATATATGTAAAATATTGAGAAGGGAAAATTATGGCAACAGAAAATTCAAACCCGTTTAAGAACGAAGATGTCGTTAAAAACGAAGAAAATATTGATAATACTGAAGAAACATCTCAAGAAGAAACAACCGAAGAAGTTGTTGAAGATAAACAAGAAAACAACGAACTTCAAGAAAAATATGACAAATTAAATCAGCAATATGTAAGACTTGCTGCTGATTTTGACAACTACAGAAAACGTCAGGAACAGGAAAGAGAAAATTTAATCAACTTTGGTACGGAAAAAGCATTGAAAAGTTTGTTAGAGGTTCTTGATAATTTTGAACGTGGTCAAAAATCTTTGGAAAAAGTTGAAGATTGTGAAAAAGTAAAAGAAAGTTTCAATCTCTTACACAAACAAGTTTGCGAAACACTTGCAAAAATGGGATTGGAAGAAATCAAAGCCATTGGTGAAGATTTTGACCCTAATTTCCACGAAGCTGTTATGCAAACTCCAACTTCAGAACACAAGGAACATACTGTTATAACCGAATTACAAAAAGGTTACAAATTAGGCGAAAAAGTATTAAGGCCGACTTTGGTCAATGTAGCAACTGCAGAATAGCGGTTGATTAGAAGGAAGTAAAATAAAGAAAATGACGGATTTTTATGAAATATTGGGAGTATCAAAAGATGCTTCAAAAGACGAGATAAAATCGGCTTTCCGAAGGAAAGCCCGACAGTTACACCCCGATGTAAACAAAGCTCCCGATGCTGAGGAAAAATTTAAAGAGCTCGGCAAGGCTTACGAAACATTATCAGATGATAACAAACGTGCAACTTATGACCAATACGGCGAAGACGGTTTGAAAAACGCAGGATTTGACACAAACGGACCGTTTGCGGGCGGATTTGGTGATTTGAACGATATTTTTGAAAGTTTCTTTGGCGGATTTGGTGGTTTCGGTTTTGGCGGAAGACCTGACCCGAACGCACCTCGCAGAGGGGACGATTTGAGATATGACATAAAGTTGAAATTTGAAGATGCGGTTTTTGGAACTCAAAAAGAAATCAAATTTAACCATTTGGAATTATGTTCTGATTGTAACGGAACGGGTGCAGAGAAAGGTTCTGCAAAGAAAACTTGTCCGCACTGTAATGGTTCAGGACAAGTGAAAACCGTGACGAGAACTCCGCTAGGTAATTTTGCACAAATTACGACATGTCCGCATTGTCAAGGTAGTGGCGAAATTATCGACAAGCCTTGCAAAACTTGTCAGGGTCAAGGATTTCTAAACAAAGACAGAAAAGTTGAAATTAAAATTCCTGCAGGTGTTGACAATATGTCAAAAATAAGAGTTTCAGGCGAAGGTGATTGTGGACAAAACGGTGGCCCAAACGGTGATTTGTTTGTTGTAATTCACGTTGAACCTTCAAAATATTTCAAACGTGACGGAATTAATGTCTTTACCGAACTTGAAATTTCACCTGCTCAAGCGGTTTTAGGTGATTTGATTACCATAAAAACTCTTGATGGCGATAAAGAAATTCAAATTCCTGCGGGAACTCAATATGGAAATATCGTAAAAGTTAAAGGTGCAGGCGTTCCGATTATTACAAAACCTTCTCAACGTGGTGACCATATCGTTGTTGTTAAGGTTAAAATTCCTGAAAAATTGTCAGAACAAGAAAAACGTTTGTATCAGGAATTGTACAGTTTGTCAGGCGGTAAAAAACCTCAAAAATCGATAATGTCGAAAGTTAAAGGAGTATTCAAATAGTGATGCGTAAATTATTAACGATGATTTGTTTATTTGTACTTACTTGTACATCTGCTTTGGGTGCACAAGTTCCAAAACAGGTTCAAGACTTTGTAAATAAGGATTTTCCTGAAACAAATTTTCGTTTTGATGGTGCAATTTTATTGCCCGATAAAACCATGTATTTGCCGTTGTTCCCTGCAAAATCAGACGAAACGGAAAATTTAGCAATAAAAGAAAGTTATCCTAAAAACGCAACATTAAAACAAAAACCCGATATGATAATTTTTAACAATAATTTTGCTTTGTTAAAAGTAATCAACACAAACGGTAAAAAAACTGTTATCAATATGACAGCACCGCCAAATGAACTTGTATCAGCACTTTTGCCGCAAGATATTTTGTTGCCGAAAGGACTTGTTATTCCTGAAAGTTTGAAGGGGATTATCGGTAATTTGGACGTTTCTGTCACTCAAGACACAGGTTTGAGAATTAATAATACGAGAAATAAAGGCAAAAATATAACAAAACCCGTTGAACCGTTGAAAGGTAAAACTTTCTATATTTCTACTGGAGTAAACAAAAATATTCAGGTTGTTCAATCTGATTCAAAAGTTCCTGAGTATGCGTTGGAGCAAGAACACGTTATAAATGACCTTCAGGCATATAACAATGAGTTTTTGTTTGTAACTTATTTTAATTGCAAAACAATGAATATTATTTCACTTATGGATGAAAAAGTTATTAAACAAGTGAATTTTGAAACAGTGCCTGAACAAATAATTATTGATAATAAAAATAAAATTGCTTATATTTCATCAGGGGCTGATTCAAGTGTTTATATTTTCAGTTTGGAATCTATGACACTTAAAAAGCAACTTAAAATAAACGGTCAAAGTGAAAAATTTACGCTCAGTGAAGACGGTACAAAGTTATTCTATGTTGATAGAAAAACTAACAATATTTGGGCTATTGAACTTGATAATAATTATTTGTTGAAAAATATCGGAAGTTTTCCGAATATTTCAAAAATTGCTTACCAAAACGGAAAAATTTATATCTTGAGCAGAACAAAAAACAGAGTTGCGATTGTTGATTACGAAACAAACGGGTTTATAAACGAGTTTGAGGTTTCTGAAAAACCTGTCGATATGTATGCTCACAACAATGAATTATTTATCTTGTGTGCTCAGGATAATATTGTTGAAGTTTTGAATACGGAAGAAGATGTTATTACCGATAAATTGTATTTGAACACAAACGCTTTTGCAACAAATATTATTCCTGTTGAGGGCAGTAATTTGATTATGGTTACAAATGCTTTGTCAGGTTTGTATTCCGTAATTGACACAGATTTGAAGGAAGTAATAAAAACAAGTCCGCTTGACATTCCTGTCAGAGCGATTGTTGTAACAAATAAGGTTAAAACGATAAAATAGATTATGATTGAAACATTTGACACTACTACGCAAGAAATTTTAAAGGATTTGGAAAAAACTCAAAAACAATTTTGGAATATTTCAAGAACTACAGCCGAATTTTTGTATAATATGATTGTTGATTCAAAATCGCAAAGTGTTATTGAAGTAGGAACTTCTAACGGATATTCCGGGATTTGGCTTGGTAAGGCTTTGAAAAAAACAGGCGGAAAACTTACTACTATTGAGTTTTACGATAAAAGACTAGATATAGCAAAAGAAAATTTTGAAAAATGTGGCGTGGCAGATATTATCACAACGAAAAAAGGCGATGCTGCAACAATTTTGGAATACTTGCCTGATGATTATGAATGTGATTTTGCATTTATTGATGCAAATAAGGCTCAGTATATAAAATTTTTCCATTTGATTGCTCCGCATTTGAAGGTTGGCGGTTATATTGCTTGCGATAACGTAATTTCTCATGCTACAAAGGTTCAAACTTTTCTTGATGACATAAATGCAAACCCTGATTATGAAAACGTGGTTTTGCCTTTGCCTGCAGGGTTGTCTTTGGCTAAAAAATTAAGATAGTAAAGGAGTTAGAAAATGAGTGAAGATTGTATTTTTTGCAAAATAATTAATGGCGATTTTGGAACAAAATTTGTTTATGAAACCGAAAATACTGTAGTTTTCAAGGATATTAACCCGAAAGCTCCTATTCATTTGTTGGTTTGCCCAAAAACTCATGTTCCTTCTTTGAACGAACTTGAGGATAAAAACTTGATGGCAGAACTTTTACAAACAGTGAAAGATGTTACTAAAAAAATCGGTTTGAAATCTTATAAGACTCAAATAAATACGGGTAAAGAAGCAGGTCAAGAAGTTTTTCACCTTCATATACATATTTTGGGTGAAAAATAGAATATAAGTTTTTAGAATGATGAAATCCTTGAAAAATTGTGTGTCTCCATTGAGAGGGAACAGAAATCTATGATTTCAAAGGGGGGTAAATAGCACAGTAAGTCACGGCATTGCCTGAAAATAACCCCTTTGCACAGTAGGTTGGCATTGCTACGCCAACGGCAGAAATTTATATCAAAATTTAATATTTTGTAAAATTTAATGGCTACAAATTAAAGTTTTTCGAAAAAATGTCGAAATACATCTTGTAAGAGATTATAAAGGTGTATTTTTATGGTTGAAAACATAAGTTCACAGCAAAAAGTAAGCGGAAACAATACCACACAGACGACAAAACCCAAAAAGGTTCAGCAGTCAACGAAGCAACCGATTTTTGACGGTTCTCAAACTGTTACTGCACAAAATAGGAAATACAGTTCTGTTTCCGTTACTCGTGAAGACGGTACGGTTGAAACCACAAAAGAAGACGGTACAAAAGTTATAACCAACGAAAAAAATCATTACACCAAAACTATTAATCCTGACGGAAGTTCTGTTGAACAAAAAGACAAAAAAATAACTTATAGGGATAGTGATAACAGAATTACAAAAATTATTGCCGAAGAAAACGGTAAAGAGATTCGTGTCGAGTTTGAATATACGGATAATAAAACTATTGCAAGAAAATATGACGGTACAAATGAGGATGCAAAAGTAACAAAAATTACGGTTTCCGAACAAAAAGACGGTCATAAAATTTCGTCAATATACGGTTCTGAAGAGGATATGAAAAATAAAAAACTTTCGGAAAGAATTATAGATATTGATAATCCGACTACAATGAAGACGGAAAAATATTCTTATGATGAAAACGGAAATATTAAAATCGTAACGACAGATACTTCGGGCAAAACTACCACCAAATATACCGATTCTAAGGGCAATGAGATTAAGAAAACCGACTTCAAAGAAAAACCGACCGAAGATCCGACAACAGAAGACGGCAAAACTCACACTGTTGCAAAGGGTGAAACAATACACCAAATGGTAACTGATGCTTTGAAGGCTCAAGGAATTGACTCTCCTACCGAGGAACAGATAAAAGCGGCAAAGAGAGCATTTTTAGAAGAAAATAGCGACCAGGTGCAAACTTATAAAGGGTCTAAAAAGGCGTGGAAGGGTAATAAATTTTTCTTGCCTGATGCGGTTGTAAAATTCCCTGATTTCAAAAAAGTGATTACGGGTGAAAAAACAAAGACCGAAACTACCGAGAAAACAGAAAAGACCGACAAAACAGACAAGACAGATAAAACCGATAATAAAAAAATAACAGAAGAACAAAGAGCAGCCATTCAAAAACAGTTGGGTGACAATTACGTTGTCGAATTTGATAAAGACGGCAAGATTGTTGTGAAGGATAAGAAGGGTAATATTTTGCCTGAAATGACCAAAATGGCTAATGACAATTCGACAGATGATGAAGACATTGATAAGATGATGTCAATGGATAAAAATAAGAATAAGCAACTTGAATTGGCGGAGTATAGCAAATTTATTTCTAATATGTTAGAATCCTCAGGACTGGAGTTGAAAGGCGAAGATGCGGTAAAGGCTCAAAAGTTGATACATGAAAGTTTTAGAAACTTGGATACAAATAAAAATGGCGGAGTTGACCGAAACGAATTGCAAGCAAAAGCCAAAGAAGTTATCCAAAAACTGACCGATGATATCAGTAAAATTTAAAAAGGACATGAAAGACAAGAGTTTTGCCAGATACACCAAATAGTCATTCCGGCCGCCGAGCCGGAAT
>SFZC01000105.1 GCA_004558955.1 bacterium
CCATCAATCAAGTGCTCAAAGGGGCAAGAGTGACCATTGGTGACTACAAACAACATGTAGCTAACTACAAGAACAGCCCTTCAAAAGAGAACAAGCACAAAGTAGAAAATGATATTGACACCATCAAGCAAAAGCTCGCAAAAGGTTATGATATAGAAAGCGATGTATATAAAAAATGGGTAAAGATTTGCTCTGAAATATTGACCAACGTGTGATGATTTCGCAGTCAACTGGTCAATCATTGATAATTTCAACGTAGGAATTTTAACGATTTCTTCGTGTTCAATCAAAGCATTTTTATCAATCGGACATGCCGGACAAATGTTATTTGCAGTCTTCGGATTTGTGTCATAACCCAATGCTACACGAACAGTTTGCATCATTGAAGCGATTTCTGCACGAGAAGCTTCCTTCTTAGGCATAATCATATTCGGAGTAGGGGAATCCTTCAAAGCACCGTTTTGCAAAGATTTTGCTACAGGAATTCTTGCCCATTCTGGAACTTTATTACCGTCAGCATATTTGCTCAAGATTTCATTAGCCTTACAGCTGTCAATATCGCAAGTCATACCTTTTGAAATTGATGCCAAAGCTTCAACTCTTGTTACGTTTGCGTGCGGTCTGAAAGTTTTGTTAGGATAACCGTCTAACAAGTTTTCATCAACAGCCTTTGCAATCGCAGCATTAGCCCAGTTGTTGTATGGAACATCGGTAAATTTAGTTTGTTTGTTTATACCGCAATCCAAATTGAAACCTTTAACAAGCATTGTCGCAAATTCTGCACGGGAAATGTGTTTGTTAGGTTTGAACAAGCCGTCAGGATAACCTACAACAACATCATTTATCGCTAATTTGTCGATATCACAAGATGCCCAATGGTTGTTCGGTACATCAGGGAACATACAACCGCCCAGAGGGGCTGCCGCTCCTGTTATGTTTTGAATTTGTTGCGGAATTTCGTAAGGAATCAGAGTTTTCTTAACCGCATTAATTGAATTTGATGTTTTAATATCAATAGGGCAAGCATTGCCGTCCATTTTTTGTTCGTTTCTGTTAATTACCGTACCGCCGTTGTTGCAGTTAGGTAATTCATTCAAACACGGCATTTGTGCAGCTGCACCCGTAATTTGACCGTCTGTTGCTACTGTTGCACCCGGAATTGTTGCAGACATTCTACTTGCGGGACAACCTTTCATAGCAGTTTCGGTTGAGAAAATAGAGTTGGCAGGTTCACCAACGTAATTGTTTGTACCGTAAATTGCTTGCGGATATCCGTAAACCTGTTTCATTTCTGCCTTGTCAATCTTTCCTGATTGAGGGCAAAGTGCCGTTGCAGGAACTGCGGGTTTGTCACAACTGATTTCGTTTTTACAACCGCAATCACTCTTTTTTTGCTCGCAAGTCGGTTTTTGCTTTTTACATTTGCAATCCGGAGTTGCTTTCTTACATTTTGAACATGTTGTCTGTGGAGTTTCCACAGGACATGCAGGTCCCGTAACTACCGGCATTGGTTCTGCCGGTGCCGGAGTACTGCACGGGCAAGCTGCCATTACTGATGTCAAGGAACACGTTGATATTCCAACGGCAATCGCAGCTGCCATAGATAATTTCTTAATTGACATTTTTACCTCCTTGTTTACTCTGTTTCGTTTTAGAAAGATGTCTTATCTCTCTAAACAAACATATACCTGATTATGTACTTTCAGAGCACTTTAAAACATTAGCAAAATATCCTATCCGCACGACTAATATTTAAAAACTACAAATGTAACAATTTCGTCAAATTTAGCAATTTTTTGAGATTTCGTGTTTTAATATATATGTAAGTGTAGTAATTTGTGTAGTGACAGGAGTAAATTATGTATAGCAAGGCATTCATGAAATTCTTGTTTGAATATCAAAAGGACGATTTTAAAAAGGACGAAGAGCCTAAAAAAATCAAACTTAAATCAGGCGGAAACGGTAAATTAGCCGAAGTTTTTGTCACAAACGATAAATCATAAAAGCTTCCCCATATTTATTATTAATAAAAAAAAAGAGCCTAAAAAGAAGGCTCTTTGGAATGTAAAATTTGATTCATTCCTCAAATAGTGAAGTGTGAAGTGTGTGCTTAAGTCTTTTTTGTTTTCTCAAGAAGCACTTCCTCGTGTTTACATGTATATAAAGTATTTTTCATATATAAAATTGCTATATTCTTGATATTTAGCTTTACAATACTTAACAATCAAGAAAAAATAGCCGTTCTAACTTATACTAATAAAAGATATAAATAGCTAAAATGAGGATATAAATGAATATATTAGTTTCAAACGATGACGGAATTGCAGCTAACGGCATACGAGTGCTGACCGAAAAACTGGCACAAAAACATAATGTATATGTTGTCGCACCTGATAGAGAGCGTAGTGCGGCAGGACATTCGCTGACAATTCACACCCCACTGAGGGTGGAAGAACTTGACGAAGGCAAAAACGGAGCAAAGAAAGTTTGGGTAACAAACGGTACTCCGGGAGATTGTGTAAAAATCGGCGTAAGTGCATTGTTGCAAGGTGATGAAAAACCTGATTTTGTAATCTCAGGCATAAATCACGGTCCAAATTTAGGCTCAGACATTTTATACTCTGGCACGGTAAGTTGTGCTATGGAAGGTGCAATGATTGGCATTCCAAGTATTGCCGTATCCTTAGCCTCTTTAAAAACCGATTACGAAGCGTTTAATACGGCAGGGGATTTCGTTGTTGCATTGCTTGACCGAATTACAGATTTCAAATTTCCGCCAAAATCAATTTTAAACGTGAATATTCCGAGCCTTGACCCTGAAGACATTGCAGGGGTTGCGATAACTGAACTCGGCGGAAAAATGTTCACCGATAATTACGAAAAAAGAACCGACCCGAGAGGAAAGGTTTACTATTGGCTTGCGGGGAAATTGATAGACGAACCGAGAGATGCAAAAACAGATATCGCAGCCGTAAGGAATAACAAAATCTCAATAACTCCCGTAACTTACGAAATGACAAGAACAGAAACCCTTGACGATTTGAACAATATTCTGTGCGGAACAGGCAACTGCGATTGGTACTAAAAGTTAAACAAAGCGTTTTACCACAACACAAAAATCCCGTCAAACTCCAGCCAATATCCTTTTTACCCTTTCACTGTTTTTCTACTTTAACAATTCTTAATAAACTGACTCAAAAAAGGCAATTCTTGAGAAAAAAAATACTTTATATAAGAGTACATAGGAAAAGAGGATTTTCAAAGAAATGAAGGAACAAGAATTAAATACAATCATGTCAGTTGTTACAGACCCAATCGAAAACGTTTATAAAATCAATTCATATAAAGATTTGGCAGAAATCCAAAGAATTATCAGAATTTTTGATATTTCCGAAGAACAACACAACAAGCACACGATGTTATCAATCAAGAACTTGGCAACTTTGCACCTTGTATTGAGTAACAACTAATTCTTGTTCATGCAAAATTTTCGGTAAAAGATAACAAAGACCTTGCGGTATGTGAGGTCTTTTCTTTTTGCCTAAAACATGTTGATTATATACGGTGCGAACAACAAAACCCCGATTAGCACAGCTGAAATCGACACTATCATAACTGCCCCCGCCGCAATGTCTTTTGCCATTCCGACCATTCTTGAATATTTATTGTGAAAAATTGCATCTAGCGAAAACTCTATCGCCGAATTGAACATCTCTGCAGAAATTACCGCAGAAATTGTCAACAACAGTATGCAAAATTTTGTAACCGAAAAATGGAAACAAAATGCCATTGCAAGCACAAAAGCCGCAATCAGCAAGTGAACTCTAATATTACGTTCACTTTTAAAAGTCAATCTCATGCCTTTGCGAGCATTTCTAAAAGTATTTGAAAAATTTTGTTTCTTATATTTTGTCATAAATAATCCCTATACTTTCCAAAGCCTTCTTTTGGTGTGCTACAACGAAATCGAAATCTTCTTGTGTTTGGTGGTCAAACCCCAGTAGGTGCATTATTCCGTGACTAATCAAGAATAACAGTTCGACTTCCTTGGTTACACCCTTTTTCTCAGCCTCATCAATTACCCTATCTAATCCTATTATAACCTCACCTAAATTAATTTCCATATCAAGCACAAATTTTTCTTCATCCGAAGAATCCGCAAATACCGCAAACGTAATAATATCGGCAGAATAATCCTTATTTCTGTAATCTCGATTTATAACATGAGTTTTCTCACCGTCACAAAACAAAAAATCAAACGAAACCGTTTCATACTCCTGCCCGGCAAGACAAGAATTATCATAAACTTCAGGAGTCGCCAAGTAATGAGAAAGTATTCTCTTTGTCTTTTCTAAAATTTCTTTTTCATCGGGTTTCCAGCCTTCAAATTCATTTTCTATATCTAAAATGTACTCTACCATTTATTATAAATCCTTACTTCCGCCTGAACCTAAGTCCTTTTTGTCATTATCTTTATTTTCTTCTTCATTTGAAGGCTTTTGAGCCTCGTCCTGCAGTTTTGTTTTACCGTTTTTAGATTCTTCAAGTTCATGGATTTTCTTTTCAAAATCTTCATCCAAAATAACATTTGGCATTTCGATTTTATTTTTGCCAAATTCTTCAGCAATATTTTCCTGATATTTTATTCTGTTATGTTGCATACCACGAAGAATACGGCTAAACGTCATCGCAATGACCTTCAAATCCTTCAAGGTCAACGGGCTGTCCGCCAACTGACCGTCATTTAAACGTTCGACAATAATTTTATCTATAATATTTTCAATTTCTTCGTTTGTAGCACCTTTCATAGCACGAACGGCTGATTCAACGGCATCTGCTATCATCAAAATTGCAGTTTCTTTTGTATTCGGTTTAGGACCTGTATAACGGAATTGTTCCATTTTAACGTTCTCAGCACCTTCTTCAAGCACGGCTTGGTTATAGAAATACTTAGCAACCCCTTCACCGTGATGTTGCATAATAAAATCACAAATCACATTTGGCAAGCCGTTTTTCTTCGCAATTTCCAAACCGTCCTTCGGGTGAGCGGTAATAACCATTTTGCTCAATCTCGGATTAAGCTTGTTATGCGGATTTCCAATACTGTAATAAGATTGGTTTTCAACAAAGAAGAATGGTCGTTTCAACTTACCGATATCGTGGTAAAACGCACCAACTCTTGCCAAAATAGGATTAGCACCAATCGCCTCAGCCGCAGCCTCACACAAGGTGGAAACCATTAAACTGTGGTGATAAGTACCAGGAGCTTCCATTTGCAAACGTTTCAACAACGGTTGATTATGGTCACCGAGTTCTGCTAAACCGTAAGGTGTAATAATTTGGAAAGAGCTTTCCAATAAAGGCGAAACTCCCAATACGATAATTGAATTCATCACACCATTAATAAATATATAGACACAATTACGCAAAATCAAAGCGTTACTAACATCAATCAAACATTTATCAATAAAATACAAACTCAACATAATCAAAACGCCGGATACACCTAAATTAAAACCGACTTTAATCAGGTCAAAACGTCTTGTATAGCGAATTTTTGAAATCGTAATCATACCAATTAAAGACAAAATCAAAAATACAATGGTAAATTGGGCATTATATTGCATTCCAACGGTCAAGGCGATAATCAGCAATACGGAAAGTAAAAACGCCACCCTCGGATTAAGGAATATCGCAGCAATGATAATTACCCCCGGAATCGGTAACACATAAGGCGATGCACCAACAGGCAATACCACCGCAGTAATACAAGCAAGCAGTGCCAACATTCCCGATAAAGCCATATAACGAGGTTCTAAATAAGGAAGTTTAGCTACCTTCAAATATGCACTATAAATCATTGTTAATAATAATACCAAAATATAAATAGACAAAATACCTTGCCAATTCAACTCATAAACGTTATATCCCGCTTCTCTCAAAGCATCACGTTTCAATCGGGTAACAGGTTCTCCCTCAAACACGATTTTTTCACCTTTTTGGAAGGTTACTTTATAAGGCTTGACAGAATCCTGAGCATTCATTTTCGCAATTTCTGTTGCTGCCTCATCAACAACAAGGTTCGGAACAATTACCTGCTCCAATATTGCAGAAATCACAGAAACCTGACGTTTTGAAACATTCGGCACAAGGTTATTTTGGATAAGAGTTTTTATATTATCTCTTGCATAGTCTTTTTCAGTAATTCCGACACGCAAAATACTGACCAAAGAGCTGGAAGCCTTGTCAAACGCTTCTCTCAAACTTTGTTCATCAACATTCAACAAATAATTTACGATAAAATCCTTTTTAGTATTGTCAGACAAGTCTAAAAGAATATTTAACTCTGATTTTTTTTCTTCCTCAGAAGAAGTTTTTTTACGGATTTGTAAAATAGAATTTTCAATAGTTTCCAAATTTGATTTGATGAAATCATCTTCAGCAGGTACCAAAATCGGCTCAACCTTTTGTGCTACCTCACGGCGGTGTTGTTCGGTCCGTTTTACATCTTCAACCGTCAAAGT
>SFZC01000019.1 GCA_004558955.1 bacterium
CATCCGAAAAACATCGGCGGCGAACAAGCCATTAACCCCATTGTGCCGACAAAATTTGAATACGGATTGCCGTAACCCGCCATTGAATTAATCATAAATCCGCTCGGATTACCATGCCTGTACATATCTGCAGCCCACATATTTCGCCCGATACCGTTTGCCATATTGCCTGCAAAATCAACAAGAGCATTGGTTGTCGGAACTCCGTTATTCTTTGCCTCAATAAGAGAAACAACAGAAGCCAAGCCACAGTTAATGCTGCCCCACAAACTCATTGTGTCGGCATACCTGGAATTGGAGTGGCAAGGAGCACCCATATATGGCATTGATATACAGAACATAGCTTTCCTCGTAATTATTGCTTATATATATAAAGTTTAAATAATCGCAAAAATTGCCAAAATATATTTTATTATTACTAAATGTTAAGAATATAATATAAGTAATTTTGCTAATAATTTTTTATACATTTTGGTGATTATTTCATCTGATTGAGTTGTTAAAATTCATATATATAGATTTAGGGAGTAAGTTATATGTTTTTTACTAACGGGTGCAATGACTGTAACAGATATGCCAGATTGGAAATGAAAAATATAGACCAAGAACTTTTGCCATGGTTAGAAGATATAATCGATGAAAATTACGCACGATTAGAGAGAAAAGAATGGAAAAGTAAATATAACAGCTATGTGGTTTATGATTACGAACCCTTCTGCACTGACGGATTTGAGATAAATTTGGTAATCTCGTCAAACGACAGTTCTTTTTTAAGCTTTATAAAATATTTGTATGACGAAAAAGTCAGTACGATTGAATACTTAAACAGTTGTTATACAATCTAATCATAATACAACAAAATTCATAGATTTCTCTATGAATTTTGTCAAACTGAATATTTAATATATCAATTATTCTTCCGGTTTTTGGAAACAATCTTTACAAAATACTTCTCTGCCTGCGACCGGTTTGAACGGAACTTGTGTTTGTGCTCCGCATTTTGAGCAAACTGCATCATACATTTTTCTCTTTTTTCTGTTGTTTTTTCTACGAGCAAGTCTGCATTCCGGACATCTTTTCGGTTTGTTTACGAGACCCTTTTCTGCATAGAATTCCTGTTCTCCTGCAGTGAAGACAAACTCTTTGCCGCAATCTTCACACACCAATTTTTCATCTTCGAACATGTTTTTTCTCCTGATTGTGTACTGTTAGGTTTTTAGACCTATGCTTATTAAATCATTGTACACTATTTTCAGTTTTTTGCAAGTATTTTATTTTACTTATGATAGCGAGATGAAAATTTATGAACCTTACGATTTTCCATAGGATGTCCAGATTTGTCAAAATATTGTTCTTTGTGACTGTTTGCTGCGTTTGTTGAACGACTTTGGCTACCTCTTTTAACATCAGTTGCTGCCAAATAATCATCAAGTTGAGCCTTAATTTTCGGAACTCTATCTTCAAAACCCTTCAAATCAGGTTTGATAATTTTAGAACGCAATAACATTTCATCTCTTAATACAAGAATATAATCGGACAACTTCGCAGCATGTTCAATTTTGCCGTAACGTAGCCATTTATCAACAATTTTAATCAGAGCATCAAAATGCTTTTGAATATTTGTCGGAATATCATAGTTCGAGATTTTAATAAAATCGTCCAATGAAGTATCACCTTTTAACTCATTTATTCTTTTTGAAGTCAGAATGGTAACTTTAAACGTACTCAAATCAGTGACCGGATTTTTGCCTTTTTCCATTGCAAGTTGTTCGGCACGATACGCTGCTTGCGGGTGAATATGGTCAACCGTTCCGATAGACGGTTCTAAAAATTTCTCACCGATTTCAGCGGAATCCCTTGTTATCCGCACAGTTTTTCCAGTTTTTTCGTTATATCTCAATTTATACGGCTGAGAATACTTAACAATAAACGCATTTATTGAATTTGTCGATTGTGGCAAATTTTCGGCAATTTTAATAATTTTCTCACGAACTTTTGGTTTTATATCAAGCCCTTCAAGTTCTTTTATAAAAACTTTTCTGCTAAATCTTTTTTCGGGAATCGGATTAGGTGCAAAGATTTTGTCAAACGATCTGTTCAAAACTTCTTTTACCCTATTGTATTCTTTTCTCGGAAGTTGACGAACCACAAAATGAATTTTATTCAAAATTGCAGCCTGTTGAGTTATCAAAATTTGTTCTGCCTGCGGATATTTCAGACGTAACAATTCTTGCAAATTCATGTCGGGGTGCTTTTTGGAAAGTCCCTCAAGGAGTTGAAATGTTTCTTTTTCAATAGGGAACATACTGTCTTTAAAAAACTTCAAATTGTTAATCGCAACCGAAGATTTACAAGAAAAAACGCCCATTTGTTTAAAATACGGTACCTGACTGCGTGGAACTAAAGTAACTCCAGTGTAAGCATCAGGAACTTTCTCAGAAGTGATTAAATCTTGAAAAAAAGATTTCGGAAACTCTACTTCAAACAATTTATTTACTTTTCCGACATTTCCCGTAAAACTCGGCGTTTGAACAGTTTTGACGAAGGTATCATTAGACGTAGTAAAAGAAGGCGTTGCATAATGTTTGGGCTCTACATTTGTTAAAGACTTCTTATCAGATACACCATATCCGTTAAAATATTTAAGACCTAAAATTTTCATGTATTAACTAAAACCCCTAAAAATAAATTTTGCTACCATTATTTTAACAGAAAATAAAAAAGAGGATAAAATGTTAAAACAAATTATCCCCTAATATTTCTCATATTACTTTAAGGAAGATGCAACATTTTGACCTGCTTTTGCGGCAGTACCGCCCTTTGTATAATACGACAAAGCCGCAGAACCGAGTTTTCCGACCGCACCTATTGCGGAATTTAAAAATCCGGAATTGGCATTACTTGCCTGATAAGCCTGATTATTATAGTTATTTCCTGAGTCCGAATTAGAAAGTGCCATTTGCATGTAATTCATCATATTTGAATTCATTGCAGAATTAAGATTGCCCAAAAGTGAAATAAAACTCAATCTGTTTGCGATTTCGGAAGAATACAGTTCACTTTGTTTATTTAACAAATCATTGCTAAAAACCGAAACCGCCTGAGCCTGTTTGTCAGTGATAGTGTCCAAATTATCCATAAAAACGGAATTATCAAGATTTCCAAAGCGAGATGCGATATTATCCCTCAAATCGTTCACCATTGGAGTATAAATTTCGTTAATCTGTTTCAAACCCGCATTTTCATAGGCTTTCAACTCGTTATTCCATTGCTCTTGTTTTTCATCTGAAATAGAATATAAATTTTTCAACGAGGAAGCTAAATTACTCTGAATACCATCATAAATAGACTTTTCAGCATCTGTCATATTATAAGAAGAGTCAATCTTGTTACCTGATTTTCTGGTAGATGCCACCTCTTTTCCGTTCACGGTAATAGAACCTGACGAATATGACGGGTATTTTGATTTTTTACTCATATAAATATCTCCTTTTAACAAGGAAATATCAGATTATTCAATAACCGAACAGCATATATATTATACTATTTTTTCTGAAATATGTAAAGTTAAATTGAAAATATTTGAAAAATAAATGCTATCGTATCATAATTGAGTTATGAGCGAAGTTATAAAAATAGTGGGAGCAAAGGAACATAACCTAAAAAATGTTTCATTGGAAATTCCGAAAAATGAACTCGTTGTATTTACGGGAGTTTCGGGTTCGGGGAAAAGTTCGCTTGCTTTTGATACGATTTTTGCAGAAGGGCAAAGACGTTATATAGAAAGCCTTTCAACCTATGCAAGACAATTCTTGGGTCAACTGGACAAGCCAAATGTTGAATACATTGACGGATTATCACCTGCAATTTCTATTGACCAAAAATCGAAAAGCAACAACCCACGTTCAACAGTAGGAACAATTACCGAAATTTACGACTATTTAAGACTTCTATATGCAAGAATCGGTACACCATATTGCCCTGTTTGCGGGAAAAAGATTAAACCGCAAACACTTGATGAAATAGTAAATAAAATTATGGCACTCGGAGAAGGTACTAAGCTTCAAATTTTAGCCCCGATTGTTCGAGGGAAAAAAGGGGAATACTCATCAACTTTTGAAGAATTACGACAAGAAGGCTTTGTCAGAGTAAAGGTCGATAACGAAATGTACAGTCTTGATGAAGATGAAATAGGACTTGCAAAGACTAAAAAACACGATATCAGCATCGTTATTGACAGAATTGTTGTAAAAGAAGCCGCAAGGTCAAGAATTGCCGATAGTGTTCAACTTGCTCTAAAAAAGGCTAACGGAATCGTTGTTATCGATATTCCAAATAATGAGGAAATAATTTTTAGCGAAAAACTTGCCTGTCCTGATTGTAACTTGAGTTTTGAAGAATTAACTCCGAGAATTTTCTCTTTTAACGCACCATACGGAGCCTGTGACAGATGTGCGGGACTTGGGGCTGACTTTATCGTTGACCCTGATTTGGTAGTCCCAGATAAGAGCCTGTCACTCAATCAGGGAGCGATTTACGCTTGGGCAACTCGTAGTGCCACTACTTATTATCACGATTTATTATTATCGGTTTGTGAAGCCTACAAAATCGACATGGACAAACCATTTGGCGAATTAACAAAAGAAGAACAACAAATTATACTTTACGGCTCCCCTGATCCGATAAAAATACGAGTTCAACAGTTCGGAACTCATCGCTATGCCTCAAATATTCAGCATTTTGTCGGTGTTATTCCATTTTTGGAAAAGCGTTACAATGATGCCTCAGGCGATTACTGGCGAGAAGAAATTGAAAAATTCATGAAAGCTCAACCTTGTCCGAAATGTGGCGGAGCGAGATTAAAACCATTCCCGCTTGCAGTGAAAATTCGTAACAAAAATATTTATGAATTTACCACAATGTCAATCAGCGATGAACTGCAATTTATCACGGATTTGTACTTGGATTTGACGGAATATCAAATAAAAATAGCAAAGCAAATACTTGATGAAATTCGAGCAAGATTGAAATTCCTATGTGATGTCGGATTACACTACCTGAACCTTGCAAGAATGGCGGGGACTCTCTCCGGCGGGGAATCTCAGCGTATCAGATTGGCTTCCCAAATCGGTAGCGGTTTGAGCGGAGTTTTGTATGTCCTTGACGAGCCGTCAATCGGTTTGCATCAACGTGACAATAATATGTTAATAAAAACCTTGTTCAAGTTGAGAAATCTCGGCAATACATTGATTGTTGTCGAACACGATGAAGATACAATTAGAAGTGCCGATTATTTGGTCGATATAGGTCCAAAAGCAGGCGAAAACGGCGGAGAAATCATTGCTCAAGGCTCAGTTCAAGATATAATCAACGCACCAAAATCAATCACTGGCAAATATCTAAGCGGTGAAAAATTCATTCCTATCCCTGAAAAAGTACGAGAAGGAAACGGAAACTTCCTGCAAATCAAAAATGCTCATCTCAACAATTTGAAAAATATTGATGTAGATATTCCGTTAGGAAAAATCGTAATACTAACAGGAGTTTCAGGCTCGGGAAAATCAACACTTATGCAGGATTTAATCTTTGAATACGCCGCTCATAAACTTAGAAAAAACAAACCTAAACCGCAAGGTGTTGACGAGATTTTAGGGTTCGAAAACATTGACAAAGTAATTGATATCGACCAATCACCTATCGGCAGAACTCCACGTTCTAATCCTGCAACCTACACGGACGTTTTCACTCCGATAAGAGAACTTTTCGCAAAAACAAACGAATCAAAAGTAAGAGGTTACAAACCGGGAAGATTCAGCTTCAACGTCAAAGGCGGAAGATGCGAAGCCTGCAAAGGTGACGGGCTTGTCAAAATCGAAATGAACTTTTTGTCAGACGTTTATGTAAAATGTGATGTTTGCAAAGGGAAACGTTACAACCGAGAGACTTTAGAAGTTAAATATAAAGGCAAAACGATTTCTGATGTGCTTGATATGAGCGTAAAAGAAGCTTTGGAATTTTTCGACAGTATTCCGTCCATAAAAAATAAGCTTCAAACCCTGAATGATGTCGGATTGGACTATATGAGACTTGGACAAAGTGCTACAACCCTATCAGGTGGAGAAGCACAACGTATAAAATTAGCCTCGGAACTCAACAAACGTTCAACGGGAAAAACCTTGTATTTGCTTGATGAACCGTCTGTCGGACTACACTGGGCGGATTTGAACAAACTTGCAAAGATTTTGCACGCACTTGCAGATCAAGGCAATACTATCTTAATGATTGAACACAACCTTGATTTAATCAAAATTGCAGACCATATAATTGATTTAGGACCTGAGGGCGGAATTGACGGCGGACAAATTGTTGCTCAAGGAACTCCGCAAGAGATTACTAAATGTAAAGCTTCTTATACAGGTCAATTTTTAGCAAAAATTCTTGAAAAGGATTGATTTTGCTGGATATTTGAAATTTATAAAAAAATTTGCTATTATATATTGTATGAAAAGTATAAATTTTAGGCAAAAAATTTTATATTTTTGTTTTTTATTAATTGTACTCTGTACATTCTCAAAAGCAAATGCTCAAACAATAGAAGTTATATCGCAAGATACCTTCTCGACCGAAAAACCGCCGACTTCAATATCTGTAATGATTTTAGACACATTACAAATTTCTGAAAAAGATACACTGAAGGCGGGAACTATCGTAAAAGGCGATTTGACGGACGTTGTAAGCCCTAAAAGACTGAAAAGAGATGCAGGATTTTCATTTGTTCCCAAAAGTTATATTGACGAAAAAGGAAAATCAAAGAAAATCAACTCTCACATTACTGCAAAATACACAGAACCGGTAAGCAAGGCAGAACTTGCCAAAAACGTAACACTGGGTGTCGGAAGCTATTTTGTAAAAGGTTTATCAATGGGAGTTGCGGCAGTCTCTGGAGCAATCAAAAACGAAGACGACAACAGACTTAAATCGTCTGCCGGTGCAATGTATGAAGCTTCCCCCTTCTCTTTGGTAAAAAAAGGTGATGATTTATACATTGAAAAAAACAATCATTTCTTTTTGAAGTTTTCCCCACCAACAACAGAAGAAAGCAATGATTCAAACGTATTTAATGGACAAAATTATTCATATACAACAGAAAAGGAGTAACGAAAGATGAAAAAATTATTAATGTTATTTATAGCAGGAGTAATTTCACTAACAATGTCATTAACAGCTCAAGCGGCAAGAACCGTTCAGGTAACTACTTTGGAAGATTTCCAACCGAACAATCCGCCACAAGTTTTGCATATTCAAATGAACGGTAACGTAAGACTTGATTACGACACAATGTTATTTCAAGGTTTCCATGTGACAGGCAGAATCGTTGGAAAATCAGGCGGTGGCTATGTATTTGTACCTGTTAGCTACATCAATTACCAAGAAGAACAAATCCCGCTATCTAAAGAATTTCCTGCAATCATCAAATCCAGATATAACGTAGTAAGACAAAATCAACCTTTCACGCTTATTTTCTCTAATAATTCATCAGAAGGTTTCCAATACTACGTTCCAAGCAATAGCGACATGAACTAAGAAAATTTTGAGGAAAAATAATTGAAAAAGAACTCTTATAACAAGGGTTCTTTTTTTATTGTAAAAACTATATTGTGAAGAAAAATAAAACAGGCACGCCTCAAAAATGAGAAATGCCTGTTAAACTTTCACTTATTGTTAAAAGACTATTTGCCGTTAACAACAGTTTTGAATTTTTTACCAGCAGAGAAAGCCGGAACTGTTTTTGCAGGGATTTTCAATTCTTTACCGGTTTGAGGGTTTCTACCTGTTCTAGCAGCTCTCTTGCGAGGTTCAAATGTACCAAAACCTACCAATGTAACTTTTTTACCTTTAGAAACTGTTTTTTGGATGGTATCAATCAATGAAGACAATACTTCAGCAGCTTCTTTTTGAGTTACGTTTGCTTTTTTAGAAATTTCTTGTACTAATTCTTCTTTGTTCATAGTTAAACTCCTTCTTCTTGTGTACCTTTTCATTATATAAAAAATTTTATATCATGCAAGTAATTTAACGTTTTTTAACACTTTTTGTAATAAAAAAACCTCTTTACGGGTGATATTCGGACTAAATTTTTTTCAAAATACAGTAAGAAACAGCAATTATGATTGATGAAATAAACGCACTAAGCATGTTTTCAAAACTGTACTGCGGAATAAAATAAGCAACACCGTAAAGGATTACAAAGTTCAAAATAAGGTTAAAAATACCGAAAGTTAACAGATTTATCGGAAACGTTACCAATTTTATAATCGGTTTAATAAAACTGTTAATTATCGTTAAAATCAACGCAATAAGCATGGCAAAGGCAAAATTCTCAACCTTTACTCCCGGAAGATAGCATGTCGCCATAATTACACAGGCAAACAGCAACCATTTTATAATAACTTTTTTCATTTAAAATTGCCTTATTGAACACTTTTAATCTTAATTCTGCCGTTTTCGTCCTTCACGAATTGAAGATTATTTGTTCCCGGACGAGAATTTGTCGTGTTATATTGAGTTTTCACAGACGGCAAAACATCAACTTTTCCTTCTTGATAGTCAAGATATTTGTTCTTTTTGTCACGTCTTTCTTTGTACTGTTCAGGCTGATTTACAAAGTCTAAAGTTTCTTCTTTTTCAAACTGACGTTGTTGAATCGGTGTAAAACTTCTTGTTGCATTGTCTGTTCCTGTAGGGAAGCCAGGTGCTGCAAATGCTCCGCTAACGCTCAAATACCCCAAAACTGCTACCGCAGGTAAAGCGATTAATAAATTTTTCATAGCTACACTCCTTACTCACTGATATAAGTATATTTTACATGTTCTCTTACAAAAAATCAATCCTTAACCAATATTTGTTATAAATTAAACAATTCAAAAAAAATTATGATATAATCTGAAAAAAGGAATTTTTATGAAAAAATCAGAATTAGACTTATCACTATTAAAGAATTGTTTTGAAACTCTAAAAGAGTGTTATTCGGATTACACAAATCAATCTGACGAAAAATTAAGAATTTACATAAAAGATTCATGTATCAAAAGGTTTGAATATACCTACGAAACCGCTAAAAAAATCATGAACAAATATCTGAAAAAAGAGTACGACAAAACTGAAAAAGACTTGTCTATAAACAATATTTTTAGAGAAATGTTCGCACTCGGTCTGATAAAAGACTTTGAAAACTGGGCTGAATATAGAGAAAAAAGAAACACGACAGCCCACGAATACGACATCAAAAAGACATATCCTATTATTGAAATAATACCAAAATTTATTGATGATGTTGATTTTTTTATAACTAATATTGAGAAAGTTTTAACAAATGATTAAAGGAATTTCAGAAAAAGAAGAAAAAATCATAAAGGAAATTCTCAGCAAATACCCTTACGATTTTTATTATTACGGCTCTAGAGTAAAAGGGGATTTCACCTCAAGCTCTGACCTTGATATTTTGACTGATAAAATTCCATATAATACATTAGAAGAAATTTCCATACTTTTCAACAAAAGTAAAATTCCGTATGTCGTAAATATTTCACAAAAATGCAACATGGAAGAACAGTTCTTTAACTTAATAAAAAATGATTTGGTAAAAATTAAAAAGTAAATTTACTTTTTCTTAAACCTTTATACCCAAACCTTTTCGGTAATAATTTTGTAAAAATTATTACTATTTTTGCTAATGAAAAATCCTCAAAAATTTTCTATTCTGTATGTGTAAATCCTCAACTCTTCTGATTGCTTATATGCCCCTTTTTATGAGGGGCTTTTCTTTTCTTAACATAATGAAATTTTGAGAAAATTGTTGTATAATTACACTATATCACTATTTTAGAAAGGTCAGGTATGAGAGAGTTAGTTGTTGAAAATCAAGAAATATTAGTAATTCCGAACGATTTTAGAAAAGCATGCAAAGGAAGAGTTACCGCCGTAAACGCAGGCGATTTCACGATGGAATTGGATAGAGATGCAGACGGTTTGTTATTAAATGTTTATTGCGAATTTTATACACAAACAAGTCACGGGAAACTATATTTTGAATCCTTCCCGAAAGAAATCAACGGTCGTTCAATCATTGTTGCAGCTCCGGCTAAACACAAATTTTTGCAACGCAGACAATATACTCGTATCAAATTCTTCAACAACTTAAACATAACAAAAGAAGGTATAGAATTTCCTGTTTCAACACTTGATATCTCCGCCGGCGGTATGAAATTAAGAACAAACGAAAACCTCGATATTAACGGAACTTACGCCGTTTCGTTGCCTTTGTCAGACACTGTCACTTTGAACTGTTCGTTCCAACCGATTAGAATTGAAAGAAGTACAAACAATGACGGATACACTGTTTCAGGACAGTTTGTTTACAATTCGGCAAAAGACAGAATGGTTTTGACACAATACTGTGCAAAACGTAGCGTTGAGATAAAAAACAAGTAGGTGGAACAACAATGAGTTTGGTAGAATTATTATCCCAAAAACCTTCAAAAATGCTTTTTACAACCCCAAGTCACGGGCAGAAATTTGACATCTATGAACCGCTTAAGGAAATGTATAAAATAGATTTTTCGGAAACGGATTGTCAGGACCCGCAAGAAGCACTTGAACAGGCTCAATATTGGGCAAAATCAATATATCAAACCTATTCGACAACCTTTTTAACAAACGGTTCAACCGGCGGAATTTTAGCAGCCGTTTTGTCTTGCGTTTCAGTAGGTGACAAAGTTTTGGTAGCCTCAAATGCTCATCCGTGCCACTTCAATGCGGTAAGACTTGCAGGCGGTAGAATTTTAACCTATAACTTAGATATAGACCCAGATTTTGGAGTTCCATTAGAAACAAAACCTGAACTTATCGACTATTATTTGAGTCGCTACAATATCAGAGCTGTGATTGTAACTTCACCGACTTACGAGGGTATAATTTCAGATATTGAAGAAATTAAACTGATTTGCCAAAAACACGGAGCGTTTTTAATTGTTGACGAGGCTCACGGAGCATTATATCCGTTTAACGATTTGCTACCGTTATCGGCGGTTAATGTTGCGGATTTCACAGTTCAATCACTACACAAAACAGCAGGCGGGCTAAATCCGACAGCACTTTTGCATTGCAACTGCGAAATCGAAGTTAAACCTGCGTTGAACCTTATTACGACAACTTCACCATCTTATCCGCTACTGGCATCTATTGAGGCAAATATTGCATACTTAAATTCTCGAGAAGGCAGAAAAGAAATCAGAACCCTTGTTGAAAAATTGGATAAAATTTGTTCAAAAGATTACGGTTGTGAATTTTTCGGAGATGACCCGACAAAAGTTTTGATAAGAGTTCCGGGAGTTTCAGGATACGAATTATCTGAAATGTTATATAACGATTTTGGCATAGAAGACGAACGAACCAACGAAAAATCCACAATGTTACTTTGCGGAATCGGCACGGATTCTAAGAAATTAGACAAATTACAACACGTTTTATCTAAATTATAGATAATTTGCCAAAATATTTTTCACATAATTTTCGGTTTCTTTATATGGCGGAACACCCGAATATTTATCAACTGCCCCCGGTCCTGCATTATACGCCGCAAGTGCCAAAATTATGTTACCGTTATATTTGTTTAACATAGATTTCAGATATTTTACCCCGCCTTCAACATTTTGAGCGGCATTGTAAGGATTTTTAACTCCCATAGCTTTGGCAGTTGACGGCATAAGTTGCATAAGTCCGTACACCACGACTTTAGATTTCGCATTCGGGTTAAACCCTGATTCTTGCTTGATTAGAGCCTGAACAAGTTTTTCATCAACTCCGTGTTTTTGAGCAACTTGATTTATCATGCTTATTAACTGAGATTTGCTTGCATAAGTTGAATTTATAGACGAGGTTTCATTTTCAGGCTCCAAATTTTGCAAAGCCTGTGACATAGAAAGATTTGAGAGTGATTCGTTATTGTAAATTTTTCCGTTTACGTCAAAAGAATTTTTATTGAGAAGTAGCGAACCGAAATTTGCCGCTGTAGTATTAGACAAAACATTTTCAAACGACTGAACATTATTTGAACTCGGCGGATAAATAGAATCTATACTATTTTTCTGCTGCGTGCGGTTAATGTAACTGTTAAGTTGTGAAGCACGCTTCATAGAAGCCGCTTGACCGCCGGAATTTAATAAACTTTGTATCATTTCCGAGAACATAACTTTAAACTACCTCCCATACATCATTAGTTTACACAAAATTTCTAAATAATGTATCCACCAAATGATTTAAGGTTTTAAAAGAAAAAGTCAAAAATTAATATTTTTTAACAAAACGCAAATTTTACACCTCAATTTACTTTATATAAATAAGGATAATTGGGGGAAGAAAAATGGTATTAAAAGTAAACAATGTATCTGCGGCAAGACCAACCACAAAAAAAACTGCAACAACACAAACTCAACGGACGGCAAAACCTAAAACAAAAACCGCATCAAAAGAAGCACTTGGTAGGATTTCGCAAAAACAACAGGAACTAGACTACATCAATGCTGTATTGCGAGAACGTAATCTTAACGATGATGTAAGCAAAGTGATTCATAAATTTTCAGATTGGGTTTTGAACAAAATAAATCCCGACAACCAAACAACAGATTCCGCACTACAAAAAAGACGTGCCATTTTGCAAAAAGAAATCCGTGCTGCTGGTTTCAAAGCCTGAGTCACTATTTTATGAACATACAATCTCCATAACTAAAGAAACGATATTCATTTTTTATCGCTTCTGCGTAAGCCTTGAATATCAAGTCTTTACCCGCCAACGCACTAACAAGCATCAACAAAGTTGATTTTGGCAAGTGGAAATTCGTCAACAAGCCATCAATAACCTTAAATTCATAAGGCGGATAAATAAAAAGTTCAGAATGGTCTTTGCATGCCTGTATCTTTCCGTATTTTTGATAAGCAGTTTCAAGAGTTCTAACCGTTGTAGTACCGACTGCAACCAGTTTTTTACCGTTTTGTTTTGCCTTATTTATGATATCTGCCGTTTCTTGGGTGATTTCAAAAGTTTCTGAGTGCATTTTGTGGTCAAGAATATTCTCACATTTTACCGGTCTAAATGTTCCCAAACCAACATTCAAGGTAACATAAGCAATCTCTACACCCTTTTCCTTCAATATCTGCAAAATTTCTTTTGTAAAATGCAATCCCGCAGTCGGAGCGGCAACCGAGCCTTCATCTTTTGCATAAACAGTTTGATAACGTTCTTTATCGAATTGTTTTAATTCTTCGGAGGACAATTTTCGCTCGATATACGGCGGAAGCGGAATATTACCGACCTTGTGCAAAATATCAAAAAGATTTTCTTTGTATTGCATTTCTATCAGCCATTCACCGTCATCTTCAAGTCGTTCAATCGCCTTAATTTTCAACTCGTCAGAAACAGTAATAATCGTGTCCGGTTTAATTTTTTTTGAAGGTCTGATTAAGCAAGACCAAATTTTGTCGTTATTTTCGTCTTTTCTCTCAAGCAAAAAGACTTCAATTTTCGCACCTGTGTCTTTTGTACCGTACAATCTTGCAGGCATGACCTTAGTATTATTCAAAACCAACAAGGTATTGTCGTCCAAATAGTCAATGATATCATAAAAATGTTTATGCTCCATTGTTTGAGTAGCTCTATCGAGCACCAACATTTTTGAATTTTGTCTTTTATCTGCAGGCATCTGTGCAATCAAACGCTCAGGCAATTCATAATCAAACTCTTTTATCTCCATAAAAACTTCCTTTTTTCATTATTATACAATAAAAAGACTTTAGATTTTACTCTAAAGCCCTTTTATATTTTTATTTTGTCGTTAATTTATTTATTTGCATTTTTAGCATTTTTTAATTCTGCATCATCAACAGCCGCTTTTTTCAATTCGTCTTCTTTTTCCATTTGCTTATTTATTAGGACTGTTTGCAAAATTTGGATTAAGTTACTTGTAATCAAGTACAACAAAACACCTGCAGGGATAGGGATTACAACAAAAGTACCAATAATCATCAACGGCATAAATGTTCCCATAGATTTTTGCAACGCTTGTTGTGTAGGATCGGCATTTTCTGTTTTGTTCATCGCCATCATTACTTTTTGTGAAATTATCATAGTTACCGCAAACAACGCAATCAACAACAGAACATCCCAATGAAGAGTTTTGTTAATTTGTGTCGTCGGCAATGTGGCAATCAAATCACCGTCATGTCTTGTAAACGTAATAGTTTCATTTTCTCTGATATTGCTGTTTGTAACAGTTAATTCAGCCTTTTCAATCTTATCTAATTCACTGTATTTCATATCAATATGGTCAAGACTTACTGCCAAATCAACATCTTTCCCCGGAACTAAATCACCTACAATATCAACCGCTTTTGAAGGGTCTTTAACTTTAACCTTAGTTTTTGTTTTGTCATTCAAATATACAACGGCGTTGTTACCCAAAATAAATTTATCACCTGTTGAAGCACCAATTACGCCATTTTCAGAAATACCCGCAGTTGCACGCATAGTTGTTGCCAAACTCTTAATAAATAAGAAATGTTGCTCACCTGTAACTTGAATAAATTGCGGACTGATTAACGCTGAATACAACAAAATGAATATCGGCATCTGAATAAGTAACGGCAAACAACCGCCCGCAGGGTTAAATTTGTGAGTTTTGTAAAACTCCATCAATTTTTGTTGCATCATTTGCGGGTCTTTTTGATATCTGTCTTGAATAGCCTTGATTTTCGGCTGTAAAGACTGCATCATTTTCATTGAACGTTGTTGCTGAACGTTCAAATGCCACATTGCACCACGCACAATGACAGTCAATATTATAATTGCTAAGCCATAATTACCGACAAGATGTGCCAGTTTGCTTAAAAACCAAATCGTCCATGTAATAAAATCCACTTTTCTTATCCCTCATCTATACTTTAAATCGGTTAAACCGAGTGTCCTCAGTCAAGTAAATCTTAGCATGAGCAAATTTATTTAACAAGTTTATGTTACCGAAATGTTATATATGTGGATTTTGAAAAAAAATTAAAAGTGCATATCAAAACTCGGGGATTTGCCGTTAACACGTTCGTCCTCAATTCTCATTGCTGAGCCTATCGTAAAGTTTTGAGCAGAAGTTTTGTTAATCTCAAATGCCACATTACCGTTAAAAACAGGTTCATTTTCTTCCAAATATTCAAATAACGGAGTTGCCGGAGCCTTGATTATATCTTCAAGTGTTTCTCCTGCCTGTTGAATTGTTCTTTCCGGAACTCTTACGTTCATTCCAAAAGGTTTAAACGGTCTGTTGAATGCGAAATTTGACTCTGCCATTTTTAAATATCCTTATTATTAACTAAGATTACTCTCTATATCGGCAAAATTTTTCAAAAAGTTTAATCATTTCCTCTCAATATTAACGAATGTAAACTATTGTTGTGCTATGATTTTGATATGAAGGATTTTGAAGGCTATAAGGACGAATTAAACAAATGTTCAAAATGCGGACTGTGCGAAACGGTTTGTCCGCTGTTCAAAATTACCCCTAACGATTGCGTAGCAAGCAAAGGAAAATTCATTATGTTGCACGGAGTCGCAAAAGGGGATTTGAAAATAACCAAAAACATTAACAAATACATTGACATGTGTCTAAAATGCGGGAAATGTAAGGACTTTTGTCCCGCAAGCATTGATATCTGCGAGATTTTAGCCGCAGCGAAATATGAATATATGAAAAATAAACCGCTCGGGAAAGTTATAAATTTTCTAGAAAGCCCGTTTATTTTTGACAATATAATAAATACACTTGAAAAATTCAGTCTTCCGTTTAGAAAAAAAATGCCAAACGTAAAAACTTCTCAAAAAACGGTAGCCTATTTCAAAGGTTGCGTCAATAAAGTTTTTCCGCAAAACGATAACGCTATTTCAAAGATTTTCCAAAACACACCGATAAAAATTCTTGAACCTGATTTCAAATGTTGCGGGATACCATTTTTGTCAGAAGGCAATACGAACCGTTATTTTGAGGTTATGCACCACAATTCAAAACTTATGCAAGAAAACAACGCCGACTACATAGTTACAGATTGTGCATCTTGCCAAAATACACTCAAAAATTATGGAACAAAAACTCCCGCAATCGTGAACTGGGGCGATTTAATCGCAAATGAAAATCTTAAATTTGAGTTTTCCAAACATATGAAAGTGACCTTCCACAAGCCGTGTCACTTAGATAACGAAGAATTTTTTGAAAAAATAATCAAGAATTGTTCTAATGTTGAATACATAAAAATGGACGGATATGACGATTGTTGTGGCTTTGCAGGAACTTTTGCAATAAAAAATCCGAGACTTTCAAAAGAATTACTAAATCAAAAAATATCAAATATAAAAAAGACAAACGCAGATTTTGTTATTACGACCTGCCCGCTATGCCAATTAGGCTTGACGATTGGACTAACCGGTTCAAAAATCAAAGTCATGAGTTTACTCGAATTTCTCGCAATGGAAAAATAAAAAACTAATCCCCAAAAATCACCCCGAACGAGTTTCAGAGGCTCTTCCTGTCAAGATTAAAAATCAAGCAATCTTGATTGTGTAGATTTTATCTTATTCAGAATCTGTTTAGCACTAAAAGAATTAAAAAGTCACTCGTCAGATAATCATCTTGTATATTTCGTACCGACTAATTCGTCAGGTAAAAACTGTTGTTCAACATCAGGTGCATCGTGAGAATAAACATACCCAAACCCAAAGCCGTATTTGGCGGCATCTTTATAATGAGCATCACGCAAGTGCATTGGCGGGGCATAATCTTTTCCGTTAGAAATATCTGAAAGTGCAGCATCGATTGCACAACAAGCTTCATTCGATTTTTTCGCCCTGGCGACATAAATTACTGCCTGAGCAAGCGGAATACGACCTTCGGGAAGTCCCAAAAGTTCCACCGCTTTGTACGCATCAACCGCAATTTTTAAAGCATTGATATCTGCATTTCCGACATCTTCCGCCGCACAAACAATCAATCTGCGAGCAATAAATCTCGGATCTTCGCCAGCAATAATCATTTTTGCCAAATAATAAATCGCCGCATCAGGGTCACTACCCCTCAAGCTTTTCTGAAACGCCGAAGCACAGTCATAATGTTCCTGTCTTGAATATCTTGTATTCCTTTGTTGACAAATCTCTTCAATCGTTTTTACGGTCAAATACCTTTTATTTTCTTTCAAATCACTTGCGAAATATGCATTTTCCGTAATATTCAACGCATATCTTGCGTCCCCTCGTGCCAAATTGATAATAAAATCCAGCACGCCAGTTTCGCATTCCATTGGTGCATAATTGTTCGCAAGATAAGAAAAACCTCGTTTGATAATTTTCGACATGCTCTCATCATCTATAGAATTTAGCCGGATAACCTGCAAGCGTGATAACAATGCAGGAACGACCTGAAAAGAAGGATTTTCCGTTGTCGAACCTATCAAAAACAAAGTTCCGTTTTCCAAATGTGGCAAAAGTGCATCTTGTTGAGTTTTTGAATATCTGTGAATTTCGTCAATAAACAGGATTGTTTTTTGTCCTGCTCTCAAATTTTCTTTTGCCTTTTCAACGGCATCTTTAATGTCTTTAACTCCTGATGTTACGGCAGAAATTTCAATAAACGCAGCCTGAGTTTTTGTTGCGATAAGTCGTGCCAATGTTGTCTTTCCACACCCGGGAGTTCCCCACAAAATAAGCGAAAACAAGCGATTTGTCTTTAATAAATTCAACAAAGGACTGCGAGGTGAAATTACATTACTCTGTCCCATAAATTCATCAAGTGTTTTCGGTCGCAAAATTTCCGCCAATGGAATTTGTTTATTTATATTTTCAAGTTCCGTAAATAAATTATTCATAGTATAATTATAACACAGGGATATTAATCAACAAAAACGGAGAGACTCGTGACAAAAAAACTGTTAATAATTCTTATCACAACGTTTGTTTTGATTACAGGTTCATTTTTTATTTTTAGAAAAAAAACACCTCAGAAAAACGTGGTCGCATTTTGGACGCTTCAAATGTCTGATTTCGCCCCATACATTACAAGTGTGATAAAAGAATTTGAACTAAAAAACCCTAATATAAAAATCAAATGGGTAGATGTTCCGTTTTCGGAAGGCGAAAAAAGAACTTTGGCCTCAGTTTTGAGCGACAATCCGCCTGATTTGGTAAATCTTAACCCTGATTTTTCGGCAACTCTTGCTCAAAAAGGAGCACTTTTTGAAATTCCGAAAAATAAGACAACACAATTCAACAAGTCCATTATGGAAAGTTTAAACTATAAGGGCAAATTTTACTCTATACCTTGGTATGCGACAAGTGCAATAACTATTTACAACAAAGATTTATTAAAAAAAGGAAATATCACGCTACCTGAAACTTATAACCAAATTGCACTTGCTGCCCCGACAGTAAAAGCAAAAACTGGAGTCTTTATAATGCTTCCGAACATAACGGAAAATGACACTTTTTTAAAAATATTAAACAAATACGGTTGTGCCGATAGAGACACGATTAATTCAAAAAAATCAGAACAAGTTTTCGGGTTATTCAAAACTCTTTACGATAAAAACTTAATTCCGAAAGAAACCATCACTACAACACTACAAGAAGCCTTAGAAAAATACATGTCTGAAAACATTGTACTAATCGGAGCAGGGGCAAACTTTTTAAACATGATAAAAGAAAATGCTCCCGAAACCTACGCTAAAACTGATGTAGCACCTCAAATTACTGGAGAGCTCGGACAATATGATTTTTCTTTGATGAATTTTGTAATTCCGCTAAGGTCAAGACACCAAAAAGAAGCTTTAGATTTTGCCCTGTTTTTGACAAACGACAAAAATCAATACGAATTAGCAAAATTAACCAACGTTTTGGCGGTGAATGAAAAGACCTTAAATAGTGACTTTTACACAAAATATAACCCAAAAGATTTGAGTGCAAAGGCTCGTGTAATCAGTGCTTCTCAGATTAACAAAATTGAGCCGGTCTATAAAACAAAACGAAATCAAAAAGAAATAAATAACATCATAAATGCGGCAATTCAAGAGATTTTACTTGGTAAAACCAATATCAAACAAAGTCTTGATAAGGTCGTAAAAAACTGGAATAATATCGAAGAATAGGAGAGAATTTATGAAAGCAGTTGTTTTTGATAACGAATTAAAATTAGTCAACGACTATGAAAAACCTGTTCCACAAAAGGGTGAAGCTCTTGTTCGTGTAACCTTGGCAGGCATTTGCAACACTGACTACGAAATCACAAAAGGCTATATGGGTTATGTTGGAATATTAGGTCACGAAGCTGTCGGAATTGTTGAAGACGTAAATTCCGATGACAAATCACTTATCGGGAAAAGAGTTGTGCCTGAAATCAGTTACGGCTGCAAAAAACCTGATTGTCCTTGGTGTGCGGAAAAATTATACAGACATTGTCCTGACCGCCACACGCTTGGAATTTTCCACAAAGACGGCGTATTTGCTCAATATTTCACAATGCCTACGGAAGTTTTGTTTGAAGTTCCCGAGAATGTTCCTGACACTCAAGCTGTATTTGTAGAACCTCTTGCGGCAGCCCTTGAAATCACCGAACAACACCACATCAAACCGTTTGAAAAAGTTGTAGTTTTGGGTGACGGAAAATTAGGATTGATTACCGCACTAGCACTAAATGCTCAAAATATTGACGTGACCTTAGTCGGCAAGCACCAAAACAAACTTGATATTGCAAAGGCTCAAGGCTGCGACACTTCATTACTAAACGATTTTAAAATTGAGAAAAAATATGACGTTGTAGTCGAAGCAACAGGTTCAATTTCAGGATTTGAAACAGCCTTAGCACTAACTAAACCTCGTGGCGTCTTGGTATTAAAAAGCACGGTTGCAGCCTCAAAAGAATTTAACCTTGCACCAATCGTAATTGACGAAATCACCGTATTAGGTTCAAGGTGCGGACAATTCCCTGCTGCATTAAGACTTCTGAAATCAGGAAAAGTTGACTTTTCACCACTTATTTCGGCAACCTACAACATTGATGATGCGATTGAAGCCTTTGAAAAAAATAAAGAAAAAGAAACTCTAAAAGTTCTGTTAAAATTCTAAAAGTAAACTAAAAATTTGAAAACGTCCTGAAAAATTAGCAAAAAAAATTTTTCAGGAGTTTTTTATATACATAAGCTTGGCATGGAGTAAAAAATGAACATTAACCAGACACGACAAAACCCGAATTTCACAGGTAAATTAATACTTAGCGACAGTATTTATCCTCGAAAAAAGTATGAAGTTGTGCCAAAATATTTAAAAACCATTGTTGATGAATTTGAAAAACGTACAGCAGGAGAAGACGGCACAATGTTTGTTGCGGGCCTGACAAAAAATCCGTACAAAATCAGCTATAAAGAACTTCAAATGAATACCTATTTCAGCAATAAGGGTTATAAAGATGCCATTGCTGTACGAGATAACGGATTGTTCGCTTCAAACTGGACGCATGAAGGATTTTATGATGTAAACGGTGCAATAAATAAATTCGTAAAACTTTTTGAAATTTTTAAACATAGAGAAACCTATGTGACCCAAACAGTTAATCCGACAAAAAGAAGATGGGCAAAGCCTAAAAGACTCCTTGATATTTTGAAATACGACTACGAAATTTTGTTAAAACAAAAACTCGGCAAATTGGACATTATGGCAGAAGCGCAGCAAACAATAAACGGTAAAGACAAACTCGCACTTGGCAGTTCATTTGACAGTCACCCGATAAAAATGTTTCAACGAGAACAAAATACCATTATTAACGGAGTTTAATCAGGAAAATCCGCTTTGGACTCTTCAACCTCTTTGATTATGTTGAAAATATCTTTAACTTCTTTTTCAGACATACCATTTTCGCAACGTGCAGAATAGCAACCCGATTCGGCACAAAAATACATTACGTTAATTTTGTCACCGTTTCCACGAGTATTAACCATAACACCCTGTCCAACATCAAGTTGTGAGTTATTGGAATATTTTGTATAATCTCCGCTACTGTCGCCATTGTTGTATTCTGTGATAGTTTTGCGAACGGTAACCTCACGAGTTTCATCCAGCGGATATGTAACCTCAATAGTGTCCGGCATTGCCCGAACCGTATAGTTTGAAAGGTTCAACGGGAAATTGAAGCCTGTTATGTTCTTCGCACATTCATAACTTTGCAAACAATCCGTCCACGGATTAGGCATGCCAATCATTTTGTCCTTCGTGCAACCGGAAGTCAAAACGCCAAAAGATAAAATTGTTAAAATTAAAACAGTAAATCTATTTTTCATAAAATGAATTTAGCACAAATTTCACCAAAAATAAATATAAACCTAAACCGTTAAATTTTTAAAATAAGTGGTATAATAGTTATGACTAGGTGTTAAAAAGTTAAGAATCAGGTGTTTTATGAATATTGAGTCTAAAAAAAAATTGGCAGCAAGTTTATCAATTACTTCCAACGGGTTAATAATTATTTTCAAATTATTAGCAGGAATTTTTATGGGAAGTATAAGTATTATATCTGAAGCTATTCATTCAATGAACGACTTTTTAGACTCAATATTCATAAAACACCTGATTCTTAACTTTT
>SFZC01000020.1 GCA_004558955.1 bacterium
GAAAAGAAAGCCCTAGGTGCTGAATCAGGAGTTAAGAAAGGTGACATCGCAAGTTTGGCAAAAGCTGTCGGCTTTGGTAATGAAAGTAAGATGAAAGGTAAACTTGCAGCCGGTGGTGTTGCGGCAGTAGCAACTGCGTTGGGTAGCTTGATTGGTACTCATAAACATTCTGCAACTGCAACCGCAAGAGATGAAAAAACTGCAACTTCACCTGATGCGTTTGATGAACAAACAGCAAGAGAATGGTTCAAGTTTATGGATTCAAACGGCAACCCTGTATATAAAGAAATCAGCGTAACTGCAAAAGCACACGCAAAAGGTGTTACTGCAACTGCGGTCGCAGAAGCTGTAGCCAAAGCTTCATCTAAAGTTCCGATTCTCGGACAGTTAGCAGGACCTGCTCTTGCGGGTGTGACAGCCTTCTTTATGGCTAACCCGCAAACAGAAGATGCATTCAACGGTAACAAGGTTGAAACAGTATTGAAAAACTTAAGTACAGTATCAGGAGCAGATAACAAGAAAATTGTTGCACAAATCCAAGATATGAAAATTACGGGTGATCCGCAACGTGATAAAGTTATTAAAGCGGCTGTAATTGAGGCATCAATTAATGGTAAGGCTAATACAGAAGAATTGTTGGCCGCTTATGAAAGTTTGAAAGATACTAAGAAGGCGATTGAAGAAATCGATAATTACAAAGAACCAACAACTCCAACAACTCCAACAACTCCAACAACTCCAACAACTCCAACAACTCCGCCTGTAGCCAAGAAAATTGGTGGTTGGGCAAGAGATCACAAGTTGTTAGATAAACGTGGTGTCCCTCAAGACCAACGTGAAGTCAACGGTACAGGCAAAGGCAGAGCCCAAATCGTAATTGCTGATGAAGAAGGCGAAATTGCGATTACAGGCGATAAACAAGCTCCTGATACAATTCAAATCAAAGATAATACAAACCAAAAAATCAATACTTTTGAATATCGAAAATTGACTGATGAAGAAGTTGCCAAAGGTGTTACAAAAGGCGGTGTCAAATTGACAGGGCTTGGTGGAAGAAAAGGACCATTCTATATCTTGACCAAAGCGATTGATACTCAAGGTAATTTGAGAAATAGGCACCCTGAAGTATATCAACTTGAACTGGATGATAATGATGACACAACAAATTATCATTTGGAACAATATGACGGCATGAACGGAAGCGGTGTATCAAGTATGCAATGGGAAAACCGTGCAACTCGTAAACATCACACCCACCGCAGAAAATAAAAACTGAATAGCTATTAGTGACGGCGGAAATCTTTATTCAAAGATTTCCGCCGTTTGGTTTTGTTGTGATTGGTGGAATTTTTGACGAAAAAGCATGTGTTGGAAAAGTAGGTTGGCATTGCTATGCCAACAGCGTTATTTTAATTGTCAAACAGATTCTGAATAACAAGAAAATAAAATGCTCATTCCTTCGCAAAAATTTTCTAAGTTTTCAGAATGACGAAAGCCTTGCTATGCTCACCATATTTCAACGCAAAAAAAAAGCTTCTTGAAGAAGCTTCCTTGGAATTTTTTACAATTCCTCGTGTAAAAGATTAGTAGGTAGAAAGTAGAAGGTAGTCTTTTATATAAATTGCTTTATATATCGTTTGTATATATTAATAAAATATTTTTTATAACCAAAATTGCGTGAATTACTCAATATTGTTACATAACTTTACAAATCTTTCTAGGTCTGCAATTTGACAACAAAAATCGTAAAACTATTCTTTAATCTTGCTATTTTTGCCGTTTTGCATTATATTTAAACCAACAAAAAGAGGATTATTAATGAAAATTGCGATATATCCGGGAAGTTTTGACCCGATAACAAAAGGACATTTGGATATTTTAAAGAATGCGTCAGAAATTTTTGACAAGGTTATTATTGCCGTTGCTCATAACATTAAAAAAACTGGCTTTTTGACGGTTGAGGAGCGTGTCGAGCTCATTAAGCAAAGTGTTAAAGATATTCCGAATGTCGAAGTTGATGCGTTTTGCGGTTTGACTATCGAATATGCAAAAAAACGTAACGCAGAAGTGCTTATAAGAGGGCTTCGTGCTGTTTCGGATTTTGAGTATGAAATGCAGTTATCGCAGGCAAACAGTGCTTTATGTAAGGAAATTAAGACGGTCTTTTTGACCACAAAACCGAAATATAACTTCATTTCTTCAAGTACAATCAGAGAAATTTTGGAAAATGGCGGAGATATTTCAAAATTCGTTCCTGAGCCGGTATATAATTATTTGAAGGGCAGAAGGGAGTTTGTCGATGAAGTTTGAAAGTAAAGAATCAATCAAAAATCTTGAAAAACAACTTCAGTCAGGGTATTCACTGCCGATATTCAGAGGGTATGTAGCCGTTAAAGCTACGGGATTTTACAAGTTTATTGATACTTTTTATTCTTCTTTGCCGTCCGATTTGCACGAGGCAAGATTGCTTTTGAAAAAGTTTGATAGTAATTTCCATAATCAAAATAACAAAATCGCAACTTCTAAAACCTCTCCGTTCGATTGTTTGCAAGAACTTGAATGTCGTTTGGACAAAGCAATAAAATTTGCTGATTTTGCGATTGTGAGTGTTAAGGAATTTGAAAATTTAATTAATAAAGTTTACAAAAGTTTGCCTGAAGAGATTACAAAAGCAGAAACTTTAGACAGGTGAAAAATATGTTAAAATATGTAATTACATGGCAAAATAATATTTGACAATTACCCGTTATCATGGCACACTTTAATTACATAAATGTGAAAGGGATAAAAGGGATACTAGCATGCCACAAAACGGAGTTTACGATTTACTAAAAATGTTGGAAATCGCCTTAGATGAAGGTTATTCCGTACTCAAATATACAGTAGTAAACAAAAGAGAAATTGAAGATTTAATAGATAGAATATACTCAGCATTACCGCCTGAAGTTCAAGAAGCAAGACTTTTACTTCGTGACAAAGAAAGATTGATTAACGAAGCAAGACAACAGGCTGCAAGAATTGTTCAGGATGCACAAAACGAAGCAGACAGAATTTTGTCTGAATCAGACCAGAAAAAAGCTCTTGAAAGAGAAGGTGCTCGTATTAAAAATGAAGTTATGGAAGATTGCGAAAAAATGAAACATCTTGCAAAACAAGATAGCGAAAATCTTAGACTTCAAGCAACTGAAGAGGCCGTTAAAATTCGTGAAAGTGCAGAACTTTATGCTGAAAGACTTTTCACTTGTTTGGAAGGCAATTTAACTCAATTACAACAAGATGTTAAAAATTGTCAATTATATGTAAATAAGATGAGAAATGATACCTCTGCCCGTTATTCAACTCAAGCGGGTGCGACGAGAGAATTATAAGTCTTAATTAAAAAATAATATATCAAAAGCACTTTTTATAAAGTGCTTTTTTATTGGTAAAAATGTAGTATTTGTTTACAATTAGTTTGCATTTTATTTTTTTTGGTATATTATAAAACTATAAGCCGATAAAGATAGAATGTGTAAATGCCACATTCTATTTTAAATAGAAGACAAGTTAATAACAAAAGGAAATAAAACAATGGGTATCAAAGGAAAAAATGACAGAATGGTAGTTTTAGCATGTGAAGAATGTAAAGAAAGAAACTACACAACAACTAAAAACAAAAAAAATATTAAAGAAAGATTAGAATTGAATAAATATTGTCCAAGATGCAGAAAAACTACTGCACACAAGGAAACTAAGTAAGGTTTTAGATACGGAAGGCGGAAATGCTTTCTGTCTTCCGTGTTCAAGATTTTAATCGGGCGTCCTTAGTTCAGTTGGTAGAACGTCGGTCTCCAAAACCGGATGTCGAGGGTTCGAGTCCTTCAGGGCGCGATTTTAATTCAAGTAAAGGATTGTTAAAATGAATGAAGCAGTAGAAGCTATAAAAACATATTTTAAAGGTGTAAGAGCTGAATGGGGAAAAGTCAGTTGGCCTGAAAGAAGAACCGTGATTTTTGAAACCGGTTCTGTTATTGTGATTGTCTTTGTTTTTACTGTTGCTATATATTTAATGGATTTAATCTTTAAAGGATTATTCGGCTTAATTAAGCCGGTTTAATAAAACCAAACGTTAAGCAAAAATATAACTAAAGGTGGCTTATGACTAAAAAAGAAAAAACTATGGAAGAAGAATTAAACGAAGATATCTTGGAAGAACAAGTACAAGAACAAGCAGTTCAAGCTGAAAAAGAAGCCAAGAAAAATCAAAAAAGATGGTATATTGTTCACACCTATTCCGGTTACGAAAACAAGGTAAAAGTGAACCTTGAAAAACGTATTGAATACATGAACATGGGCGACAAGATATTCAGAATTGAAGTTCCTCAAAAAACGGTTACTCAAATGAAGGCCGGTAAAAAACAAGAAAAAGAAGAAAAAATCTTCCCGGGTTATGTTCTTGTCGAAATGATTATGGACGAAGATAGCTGGTATGTTGTAAGACACACTTCAGGTGTAACAAAATTTGTAGGTTCAGCGAAAAAACCTATTCCTGCAAGAGAAAGTGAAATCAAAAAGATTCTTCACAGATCTACTTCTCAAGTTGAAAAAATCGAACTTGACGTTAAAGCAGGTGACAAAGTTAGAATTATCTCAGGTCCGTTTGCAGACTTTGATGCGGATATTGTTGAAGTTTATCCGGATAAATCTAAACTTAGAGCAAATGTTTCCATCTTTGGTCGTGAAACTCCGATTGAGTTGGAATACAAACAAATCAATAAGCTATAATTAAAAAGAAGATAGTACAAAAATGTGGAAGGATTTTTATTGAGAAATAGAAACCGTTATTACCACAAAAGGAGAAAAAAATGGCAAAAAAAGTAGTAGGAAAAATCAAGCTTCAAATCGAAGCAGGAAAAGCAAATCCGTCACCACCGGTTGGTCCGGCACTAGGTCAACATGGTGTTAACATCATGGATTTCTGTAAGCAATTTAATGCTAAAACTCAAGACAAAGCAGGATATATTATTCCGGTTGTTATTGATGTTTATGAAGATAAAAGCTTCACATTCATTATCAAATCACCTCCGGCTCCTGTATTGATTAAAAAAGCTTTAAATATTCCAAAAGGTTCATCTGTACCTAACAAGGATAAAGTTGCTGAAATCACAAGAGCTCAGTTAGAAGAAATCGCTAAAATTAAAATGGACGATTTGAATGCTACAACAATGGAAGCTGCAGTGAAAATGATTGCAGGTTCTTGCAGAGCAATGGGTGTAACAGTAAAAGATTAATTGATGGAAGGACGAAAGTCCGTTAATACCACGAAAGGAAAACTAAAAAATGTCAAAAATAACTAAAAAACAAAGAAAAATGCAGGAAATGCTGGAAGGTTTTGTACAACCTTCAACGGCTGTGGATGCAATTAAAAAATTACAAGAAATTTCAAAAGAAGTTTCTAAGTTTAACGAAACCGTTGAATGCCACATGCGTTTAGGTATTGACGTTAGACAAGCAGACCAACAAATCAGATCAACTGTAGTTTTACCTGCAGGTTTGGGTAAAGAAGTTAGAGTTTGCGTTATTGCTAAAGGTGCTAAGGCTACTGAAGCAACTGAAGCAGGTGCTGACTTTGCTGGTGCTGAAGAAATCATCGATAAGATTTCAGGCGGCTGGTTTGAATTTGATACATTGATTGCTACACCTGATTGTATGGCAATGTTAGGTAAATTAGGTCGTGTTTTGGGACCTAAAGGCTTAATGCCAAACCCTAAAACAGGTACAGTGACAATGGATATTGCAAAAGCAGTTAAAGATGCTAAAGCAGGTAAAGTTGAATACCGTGCTGATAAACAAGGTATGATTCACTGCCCAATCGGTAAAATTCAATTCTCAGAAGCTGATTTGGTTAAAAACTATGCAACTTTGGCAGATGCTATCTTGAAAGCAAAACCTGCTTCAGCAAAAGGTACATTTGTTAAATCAGTTTACTTGGCAACTACAATGGGTCCTGGTATCAAACTTGATCCGAAAGTATTTGCAGCAGAAGTAAAAGATTTAATCGCAGGTTAATTTTTTAACAAAATACAAAATATAAAAAAGACGTAGGCTTTGCTTGCGTCTTTTTTGTGTAATAATAATTTAACAATATAACACAATTTCAAATATGTTAAATTTGTGGTACAATATGTATCGTAATGGTTAAGAATGAGAAAAAAGATAATAAGTATCTTGTCATAGGGCATGATTATAATAATGGTGGAATATTTGCGATTTTTGCGAGTGTAGTTTCGTATATAATTTGGGCTGAAAGAAACGGATACATTCCTGTTGTAGATTTACAGCACCATTATAATCAGTATTTCAAGGACTGCAGAGTTTATCTTGACAATGCATGGGAATATTTTTTTACTCAGCCGACAGAGTATAATTTGAAGTCAATTCAGGACGGTATGAATATTTCAATAAGCCTTAGCCAATTTATGCCTTATGAAGACTCTATGTTTATACCGAGTGATATTCCAAACAGTAAAAATGAAGTTTGCAAAAATAAAAATGCTAAAGACTATCAAAAATATTTGACGTTTAATAAGGAATTTGAGGCTAAATTAACCCAAAAATATGAGGAAATTATAGGTGATAAGTCAAATATTTTGGGTGTACTTTGCAGAGGAACTGATTATGTTTCTAAAAAGCCTTATGGACATAATATTCAACCTGATGTCGAAACCGTTATCAAGAAGGTTAAAGAGGTTATAAAAGAGCAAAAAGTTGAACATATTTGGGTTGCAACGGAAAGCCTTGAAATTTACAATCGTTTTGTTGAAAATTTTGGTGATTTAGTTATTCCGAATCCGCAGTATAAATATGAGGAGACAAAGGATAAATATTTGTATGAAATACCGGTAAATGACGGTAATCATTCGTATAATTTGGGTTGTGATTACATTTTGTCGATGTATATTTTGTCAAAATGTAAATATTTTATCGGCGGTAAAACTTATGGTACAATGGGTGCGTATTTGATGTCCGATATGTTCAAAAATCAGCAATATGTTTATTTGTTTGATTGCGGATTGTACGGGGATATCACATATAATAATATTTTTGAAAAAATATTTTCAATAAAAAAGATTGTTACGGATAAAAATACAAGAACAGCATTGACTGTTTTTGGTATAAAATTTATAAGAACGAAGAATAATATGGAAACTTACAGGAGAAATTAAATGCCATTTGAATTTAAACCTCAAGAGATAAAAGATGTAATTTTGGTCGAGCCTAAAGTTTTTGGCGATGCTCGTGGATTTTTTATGGAAACTTACAAAAAATCTGATTTTTTTGCAAATGGAATTGATGTTGAATTTAATCAGGATAACCATTCAAAATCAACAAAAGGTGTATTGAGAGGTTTGCATTTCCAAAAGGCTCCGCATGCTCAGGCTAAACTTGTAAGATGTTCAAAGGGCAGAATTTATGACGTTGCGGTGGATATTCGCAAGGGGTCGTCAACTTTTGGCAAATATGTGAAGGTTGAATTATCGGAAGAAAACAAAAGAATGTTGTTCATTCCTGCGGGATTTGCTCACGGGTTTGTAGCCTTGTCCGATGAAGTTGAACTTTTGTATAAGGCAAGTGGAGAGTATTGTCCTGAAGCCGATTGCGGAATTATTTGGAACGACAGTGACATAAATATCGATTGGAATATTGATTTTGAACCGATTTTGTCAGAAAAAGACAAGGCTCAAAAAACATTGGGACAAAGAATGGAAGAATTGTAGGGAGTAAAATATGAAAACAATATTAGTAACAGGTGGGGCTGGATTTATCGGAAGCTGTTTTGTAAGGCACGAATTGAAAAAGCACCCTGATTATAAAATCATAAACTTAGACGCATTGACTTATTGCGGAAATTTAGAAAATTTGAAAGATGTTGAAGATAATCCGAATTACAGATTTGTTCACGGTAATATTTGTGACAGAACTTTGGTTAGAGAATTGGTAAACGTGTCAGATTATGTTGTGAATTTTGCTGCAGAATCTCACGTTGATAATTCTATTAAGCATCCTGAAATTTTCATAGAGACAAATGTTCAAGGAACTTTGAATTTGTTGCAGGCTTGTAAAGAGCTTGGTATTGGAAAATATTTGCAGGTATCAACCGATGAAGTTTACGGAACGTTAGGTAAAACGGGATATTTTTACGAAACAACTCCGCTTGCTCCAAACAGCCCGTATTCTGCAAGTAAGGCAAGTGCGGATATGCTTGTTCGTGCGTATCACGAAACTTACGGACTTCCGACTTTGAATACAAGATGTTCAAACAATTACGGACCTTATCAATATCCTGAAAAGTTGATTCCGTTCTTTATTTCTCAACTTTTGAAGGGTGAGAAAGTTCCTGTTTACGGTGACGGGCTGAACGTTCGTGATTGGTTGTATGTTTATGACCACTGCGAAGCGATTGATGTTGTTTTGCATAAGGGTAAAATCGGCGAGGTTTACAATATTGGCGGACATAACGAAAAAACTAACATGGAAATTACGCATTTGATTTTAGAGGCTATGGGAAAAGACGAAAGCTCAATCAAATACGTTGAAGACAGGCTTGGTCACGACAGACGTTATGCGATTTCTAATGATAAAATTACAGCAGAACTCGGTTGGAAACCTTCAATTACCTTTGAAGAAGGCATAAAATTGACGATTGACTGGTATTTGAAAAATCAGGATTGGATAGAACATATTGAAGAAAAGAAAGCGAATTTTGTATAATGGCTAAAATATTGATTACAGGGGCTGACGGTATGTTGGGACACGACTTGTGTCCAGTGTTGAAAAACTTTGGTCATTCCGTTGTCGGAACGGATATTTCAAGTTTGGATATTACTCATTTTGAACAGGTTAGAGCAGTTTTGGCGAAAGAAAATCCTGATTTTGTGATAAATTGTGCGGCTTATACAAATGTTGATAAGGCTGAGGGAAATCTTGAAATTGCCAGAAAAATCAATGCTGGCGGAACTGAAAACCTTGCCAAAATCTGTGCGGAAAACGGGATTACCTTGATTTATATTTCAACGGATTACGTTTTTGACGGAACAAAAGGGACTTCTTATTTGCCAAAAGATACTCCAAATCCTTTGAATAATTACGGTTTGACGAAGTGGGAAGGCGAAAAAGCTGTTCAAGAAAATTGTGAAAAATATTATATTTGCAGAACAAGTTGGCTCTACGGAAAGCACGGTAAAAACTTTGTGGAAACTATGTTGTCGTTGGCTGACAAACCTGAATTGAAGGTCGTTGATGACCAAAAAGGTTGTCCGACTTGGACGGTGGATTTGTCAAATGCGATAGGTGAAATTATTGAAAAGAATTTGCCTTATGGTATTTATCACACTTGCGGTGGCGGATGTACAACGTGGTACGGTTTTGCAAAAGAAATTTTTGAACAGGCAGGAGTGAGTGTCAATTTGAAACCCTGCAATACTGACGAATTCCCGAGACCTGCGAATCGTCCTGCCTTTTCGGCAATGGAAAACGGAAATTTGTGTCGTGATTGGAAATTGGCACTAAAAGATTATATGAAAATCAGAAAGTAGAGGTAAAAATGAAGGGAATTGTATTAGCAGGCGGTAGCGGTACGAGATTATATCCGAGTACATTGGGTGTATCTAAGCAATTATTGCCGATATATGACAAACCGATGATTTACTATCCGATTTCGGTTTTAATGCTTGCAGGAATAAGAGAGATTTTGATAATCTCGACACCTTCCGATTTACCTAACTTTGAAAAACTGTTGGGAACAGGAGAACGCTTCGGGGTGAATTTTTCGTATAAAGTTCAACCAAGTCCTGACGGGTTGGCTCAGGCATTTATTTTGGGTGAAGAATTTATAGAACAGGATTCAGTGGCTTTGGTTTTGGGCGATAATATTTTTTATGGTCCTGGATTTAGCGGAATGTTAAAAAATGCGGTTAAAACGGCTGAAGAAAACGGCGAAGCAACTGTTTTCGGTTATCCGGTAAAAGATCCCGAAAGATTTGGAGTTGTTGAATTTGACAATGACGGCAAAGCGATTTCGATTGAAGAAAAACCGAAAGATCCGAAATCTCATTATGCGGTTACGGGCTTGTATTTTTACGATAATAAAGTTGTTGAATACGCTAAAAGTTTAAAACCGTCCGCTCGTGGCGAGTTGGAAATTACCGATTTGAACAAAATTTATTTGAAGAATAATAAATTAAATGTTGAGTTGTTCGGACGTGGTTTTGCGTGGTTGGATACGGGAACTCACAAATCACTTTTGAGAGCAAGCAATTATGTTGAAACTATTGAGGAAAATCAGGGAATCAAGATTGCCTGCTTGGAAGAAATTGCTTATAGAATGGGCTTTTTGAATAAAGACAGTATCAATGAAATTGTGGAAAAATACAAAAATAACGAATATTACGGCTATGTTCGTCGAATTTGTAAATAGAGGGAAAAATGGGCAAATTTTCAATTATAATACCGACTTTGCAAAAATGTAAACCTGTTTTGAATCTTTTGCTAGATGAGTTGATAGAGTCTGACGAGGTTGAAGAGATTATCGTCATTGATAATACAAGACGAGGTCTTGGCAGAACGCATAGCAAATTGAAGGTGGTTGCTCCTTGCGAAAATATCTATGTGAATCCGTCATTTAATTTAGGTATGGAGTTTGTGAATTGCCCGTATTGGGGATTTATTAATGATGATATTTTAATTCCGAAAAATTTACTTTCTCAGGTTGGTGAATTTTTGACTTCCGACAAGGTTGGTATTGTCGGTCTTGATAGCGAAATATCAGAAGAAACACCGATTGAGGAGTGCAAAACTTACCCTGAAAATTCGGCGGTATCGTTTAGTCAATTTAGCGGTAATGAGGCAAAAAATTATTTTGGCTCGGTGATTTTTGGCAGAAAAGAAAATTTTTATAAAATACCTGAGGAATTAAAAATTTTTTACGGTGTTGATTATTTGTTGTTGAAAAATAGCGAAAATTATAAGAAAAATTTTGAGATAAAAAATGTAAAAGTAAAACACTTAAATTCAATGACCATCAATGAAACCTACTTGCAAGATTTCAAAAATAATGACAAAATTTTTTATTTTTCACATTATAAAAAAGAACAAAATAAAACCCAAAATGAACGAAAATCAAAAATAAATAAATTATTTTCTATGACAAAATGTTCGGACGGCAGACATAAATGTACAAAAATTTTGGGGATTAAATTTAAAAGCAGGCTTGAGGTTGAATTCCCGAAAGATGCCGAACCTTGCCAAAAATTTACAAAAAAGTATTCCCGTAAAAACGGTGTCGGATGTATTTTTGCAATGTTTGATAAAAACGGAACGATTGTAGAAAATACCCTAGATTATTTGAAAGAAATCAAAAAACACGTTGATTATATAATTGTTGTAGGGGATAATCCTATCAAAAAATCCGAGTTGGCGAAGTTAGACAATCTTGTTGACTCTTATGTTTTTGCTCGTCACGGGGAATACGATTTCGGGTCGTATAAAATCGGCTTTGAGGTGTTGGAAAAATTAGAAATTTTAGGTAATTTTGAGCATCTTTTATTTGCTAACGATTCGATTTTATATTTGGGAAAACCGCTTGATGAACTGTTTGAAAACGGTTGCAGAAACGATTTTTACGGGTTAACTCACAATTTGGAAGGAATTACAAAAAATTATAAATACACTTATTCTTCACATTTGCAATCGTATTTATTTTTTATAAAAAATTCTGTTTTCAATGCTGATTTTTTCAAAAATTTTATAAAAAGCGTGAAAAAACAACGATTCAAATTTGATGTAATTTATAATTATGAACTCGGAATGTCAAAAGTGATGCAAAATAACGGCATTGAGCTAAAGTCTTTTTATCCTAAAACTTTTTCACCCGAGACTTATTATTTGAACCCGTACAGTTCGTATGAGGAAAAAAATAAATTATTTTATAAAAAATATAAGTGGAAAGAAATCGAATATTTTGGCAGATAATTTATTAATAATAATTCCATTGTTAATTCGTAAAGCTTTGTAAATTGGATAGAAGCTTGTAACACCCTATCTATACACTGTTTGAACGAATTTGACTAATTTTTTAAAATGTCAAAATACTTGTCTTAGAGGTACTTTTGACATAAAATTTAGGTACTGATTAGGAAGGATGAGAGGATTTTTCTCGTGAGAAAAAATAATATAAAAATTGCAGCAATCGCTGCATTAATGTTGTTGAACAGTCAAATTTCGGCAAATGAATAGTTTGAAAGAAGCCGTTAAGGGTTCTGGTACTGCTTCTGAAGATATTAATTTAACAGGCAATATAACCGACTGGCCGAGTGCAAGTAAAAGTGAAATCGTATTTGGCGGTGACTCGGGTAATTATATTGAGGCAACAATAAACGGTCAAGGCTTTTCTATAGATGCAACCGGTATTCAAGATACGGTTAATACTATTGTTTTTATGTTAAGCCAAATGCAACTCTCAATTTGAAGAATCTCACGATTAGCAATTTGGGTAAAACATCGGGTGCAAATTGGGGTGGAACTATATATACTGACGGTAATTTAAACCTTGATAATGTTGCATTAAATTCAAATGCGGTAAGAGGAGGAATCGTGTCCGGCGGTGCTATTACATCGGTTGGAAAGGCTGTTACCAATATTATGGGTAATTCCTCATTTAGTAAAAATAATGCTTATGATTATGGTCGTGGCGGAGCGATTTATAACCTTGCTTCTACCATTATTACTGTGGCTGACGGCAAGTCAATAAGCTTTAGTGAAAACCATGCCGTTAACCAAGGCGGAGCAATCTTTAGCGGGGGTTATACAGGTAATAATGCAAACCTTGTTGGTGTTGGAACTTTGGATATCAAAACTGAGGGGACGGGTTCTGTATTGTTTACCGGTAATACTGCAAACTATGGTGGAGCGATTGCAAACTCAGGAACAGCAACAATAATTGGTGATGCTATAAAATTTGAAAGCAACTCAGCCAAAAATGGTGGTGCAATCTCAAATGATGGCACAATTACTATGGACAGGGCAAAATTTAGCACAAACTCTGCGACAAGTGGTGGTGTCGGTGGTGGTGCCATTTACAACACTGCTGATGCTCAGATTTTTTTATCGGGTAATACTTCGTTTGACAGTAACATATCAACAATGTATGGCGGTGCGATTTATAACGCAGGTTCAATAAGAATTTCAAATGACGGTGATACTATCAACTTTAACGATAATAAGACTAACGAATCAGGTGGAGCGATTTATAACAATACTACAGCTCGTTTGACTATGCTTGGTGACGGACAGTTTGTATTTGAGTCTAACACTGTAAAAAATGGTGGAGCTATCTATAATGCAGGGATAATGTCACTTTCAGGAAAATATGAATTTTCTAATAATACTGCCTCAGAATCTGGCGGTGCAATTTATAATGAGTCAGGAAACGTGACGATTAGTGGTACTAGAGATTCAAGTGGTAATGCTTCAATTATTTTTGATTCAAACAGGGCAGATGGTTGGGATAATCCAAGAGGTGCCGGTGCTTTATATGTTGTTGGTTCATCAACTTCTGCATCATTTTTAGATATTACTGGTGCTGATTTTATCAACAACTCTACAAATACACATGGTGGTGCATTATTTTTGGATAAAAATGTTAATTTTAATATTGAAAATTCAGTTTTTAGAAAAAATTGTACCAGTGCAGATAATGGAAATGGTTGGGGTGGTGCTATCGGACTGGGAACAAATGGCAATATTAATGGTTACGTTGAAAATTCGTTGTTTGAACGTAATTATGCAGGTGATGCAGGTGGTGTTGTTGCTGCAAATACTGCTATAACTTTTGTAAATCCAAAATTTATTAATAATTCTGCAAGATTTTCAGGTGGTGCTATTTCTTACAATCCACAGAATAGTTCTGTCGGCAAATATTTAAAGCTTATTGCAGACGGAGCAGACACTGTTTTTGCAGGTAATAATGTTACTGAAAGTGCAGGGTCCGGTTTGCAGAACAAAAAGGGGCAGGAAGGTATTTATATAGGTAATTATACTGATGTAACTTCTGAAAATGACAGTATTGTGTATTTTAATGCAGGTAACTCAGGCAGTTTGATTTTTAACGATATTGTCAATGCGGCAGGGGGAGCAAAAGATGATAATGGTAAACCTTATACTAGAAATGGTATAAACAAAAATATCCAATTAAACAGGGACGGTGTTTCTTACGGAAAATTGGAACCGACTTCAGCCAATGCTACAACAAATTTGGCTCCGACAAACGGCAAAATTATTTTCAATAACACCGTGCGAGGTGCTAATTTGGTACTTCATAACGGAACTTTGGCGTTCGGACAATCAAATAGTTACGGAAGTTATGTTGAGGCTGAAAATGTTGGCAAATATTTAACAGACGGAGCGAAAATCACTCTAAAAGGCGGAACTTTAGACCTTTTAAATAAGCATATCGAATCAGGTTACATGATTGCTCCTGAAAACTTGAATGTTCTTGGAGAGGCTAACTTGTGGTTGGATAGAAATGAAAACGGTTCTCTGAAAGGTGCTATCGATAAGATTAATTCTGATATCATCGGTAACGGTAAATTAACCCTTAGCAAATTCTCGTTTAAGGATTCAAAATTGCCTAGCAGTGTGGATTTTTCAAAGGCAAATTTTGATGCCGGTAAATTTACAACTAAATTGACCTTTGCAAATAATAACACTTTTACAATGACAACAAAGGCACAGTAAATCTCACAAATACCGAGTTTACTGGTAACAAATCAAATGATGTCGGTGGTGCGATTTACAACAACGCTAATTTGACATTGACGAATGTAATTTTAAACAAAGGAATAGGGGCTGCCAAAAACGATTTGGCTCAAGGGGTTGACGGTAAGACAATATTTGAAGGTGTAAATAAGGTACTTTCATGTATTAGCGGCAAAGGCACAATCGAAAATAAAGGTTACTTTGAACTAAACGGCAGTGAAAATTACGGGTTTGTCGGTGAGTTTATTCAAAATAGTGCAAATGCGGTTACAAAAGTTGTCGGAAATAATTTTAATTCAAGTGTTTACTTTGGCGGAACTTCGACAATTACTGACGGTATTTTGTGGTGGATGACGACAGACCAAGGCGGTAAACTAAATATGAGCGGTAGTTCACAACTTATTATTGGCGATTTAGACAATAACAACTTTACGGGCGAAGGCGAATATAAATTAAAACTTGCAAATGGTGATTCTATTGCCGATTCTGTTCTCGTTGCGGTGGATAAAAAATCCGTGGTTGCGATTTCAGATGCTGATGTGACCTTGAATGAAAATGATGCTTGGTTGGGTATGGTAGATCTTACCCAAAACGGCAAATTAACCTTGAAAAATTTACAAGGAAATGGAACAATCTATGCTGTTGACGGCGGTATTCTTAATTTGAAATCAGGTGATTTGTATATCAATAATACCGATTCGCTCATTGACATTACCGCAAAAGTTGTTCTTGATGAAGCGGGCAGGCAATGTCTGTTGAGCAAAGAACGGCCTACCAACAAAAAGACGGTAAAACTGTTATAAAATCCTTATCAATGAAATAATTTTGATAAAATATAAACGCTAAAAATCCAACCCGTTAAGGTTGGATTTTTAGTTTTTAGATAAAAAGTAGGTTTTCAGTATTATTTCAGCATTTCGTTAATTGTATTTCTGATTTCAGTTTGGGTTCCCGTAATAATCATTGGTTTTTTACCTGATTCTTTAGGGAATTTTATTTTGGCTCTATATTTACCGGTATATAATCCGAATTCATCTTTTTGAATTTTAGCGGAGTAACGAAGTTTTTGATATGTCCCGCCAAATTCAGTGGTTACACGTTCACCAGTTGGGGAGTCATATAATCTTTCGCTATAGTAAGTAACAGGTTCTCCTTCCTGAGTGATGTAGGTTTCACTTTCTCTGTTTGCTCCGTTAGGCATTCTTTTGTTTGTTCTTACGGCACCGTTTTCCCATTTTGTGGTTTCTTCCAAAAAATTGCCGTCTTTGTCAACTTTGACAAGTTTTACTCTTGTGTTGTCATTGTGATTTCTGTCCAAAATCTTGGTAATTGTATCTTTGCTGCCGTCAGAGTAAATTCTCTCAAATTCCATACCCGTTTCACCTTGCCAGTAACCCGGAACAGGTTTTGCCGGAGTTTGTTCAACGATTGTCGGTTTTAGTGACATTATTTTTTTAACATTGACATCATTTACGTTTGTAGCAAATCCATCTTCTTTATATTCATATACTTTAGAACCGTTTGTGTTTGTGTAAGTTTTTACAGGTTTTCCTGTTTGCGGGTTATAAGTCGTTCTTCTGATATCACCTGCTAAAGTTTCAACTTTTGCTCTCAGAAGTCTTTCTACAGGTTGTTTGTTTTTATCAACGGTTGTAATGATTTCTTTTTCCATAACAGCACCGTTTTGGTTCACTTTTCTTACTATTTTATTTCCGTTCGGTAATAGTTTTTCAAAAAATTTTGGTGCTTTTGCTTGTTTAACTTTTTCCTCAGCGTTTTTTTTGGCTGTTGCAATTTCTTTTTGAGCTTCTTGTTTTGCTCTAAAAATTGCTATGTCTTTTTCTGATGTGATTTGTGCAATTTCGTGAGCAGTTTTGTTTTGTAACAAGTTCATTTCCTGTTGAACCTGTCCAATTGCATTTTGACCTTGTCTGATGGCTTCAGAAACTCCACGTTCTACGGCTTCTGCGGCACTTTCTTTAGAAACGCCGCCAAAGGTTTTTCCTTTTAATTTTGTTAACGCATAGTTTGTAATTTCTGTAATATTGGGGTTAAAACTCATAATTTTCCTTTCTATTTTTTTCTACAAACTCCATAACGCTCCTCAAGATTTAAATTTGCTAAATTCACCTTCTTTATAAAGAAATATTAAGGAGTTAGAGGTGAGCAGGTATTATTTCTTTTTGAATTTTATTTTTAAACCTAAGATAGTTATTATTTTATGAGTTTTTGTGCTGTCATTTTTTATTGAGAAAATTTGTTGTAAGACTTTCTTTTTATATTCGTTGATAAATAGCGGTAAAACCTTATTTTTATTGAATTTTTCAGAAATTATTTCATTATATTTTTTCAAATCTTTCAGATAAAATTTCCTGTTTTGCGGGTAAGTGTTCCAATAATAAACCGCACCATCTAAAAATTTATCGACTATCGCAAGTTGAACCTCTAAATTTTGTTCAGCAAAACTCGTTTGTTCAATTAAATATTTAAAGGCTTCAATGTCTGTTGCGATACAGTTTTTTGTGTTTGTTGTCGCAGAATTTATATTATTTCTTCTGTAATAAATCAGCGGAACATCAAGAAAATTTGAATATTTTGGCTTTTTGAAATGTAAAAGTAGCGAAAACACTCCGTCTTCTGCAGTTTTTATCCCTTGGGGAAATGCTACTTTAGAATTTTTCAAAAAGGTTGTTTTGTATATTTTATTCCAACAGTAAGTCAAAACGGGGAGTAAATCGTTTAAGTCGTTGCTTTTTCCAAATTTTTCCAAGCTTGGATTGTAATAAGTTTCTTTGATGCACTCGTCAGAAATTTCATACCCTTTAAAGTTCACAATATCAGATTTTGTGGTTTTAATTTTGTTATAAAGTGCTTCGCAAGCATTTGGGGTTAAATAATCGTCTGCATCAAGAAACATCAAGTATGGTGAAGTTACTTTTTTCAGCCCGACATTTCTGGCAACGGAAACTCCTTCATTTTGCTTATTTATAATAACAAATCTAGGGTCTTTTTGTGAAAAATTTTTCAAAATATCAAAAGAGCCGTCTGTTGAACCGTCATTTACGCAAATTATTTCAATGTCTTGCAATGTTTGATTTGCGACACTTTCAAGACATTTTTTTAAATATTTTTCAACGTTATATATGGGTATAATTACACTGACATTTGACATTTTTTTATCCTAAAATATACATATTAAATAATATGTATAAGTTTAACATAAATCAGATTTTAGCGATATTATAATTTTATTTTGCGTAAATCATTGTTAATTTTTCTTGCGATTATGCCTTTTTAATGCGAAAATATTACAAGATAGCGTGTCTGCTTATTTTTGAAAATTTTTGCAAATTAAAATCGTGAAAAGTCAAGAATAGCAGAGGTTTGAGAGTTTTGTAAATCTTGTTATTGCAGGCATGGCTAAAAGATGTACAGTATTTATTTTACAGGATTATTTATGGAAAAAATAAAAAAACTTATTGAATTTTTGAGAACCCAACGTTTTGTTTTGAATTACAGCAGAATGTGGCCTTATGTTCGTCCTGTTTGGTTCAGAGCGTTGTGTTCAATGTTAATTTGTATTCCGATAGGTTCGCTTGATGCGGTTATCGCACTAGCCTTGAAGCCTTACATGGATTTGGTAATGGTTGAAAAATCAGTGACTTCCCCGTGGTATATTCCGTTAGGGATTGTTGCGTTTACCTCAATTCAAGGTGGTTTAAAATACTTGTCTGCGTACCTTTCAACCTGGGTTGGCGGAAGAATTACAAACGGTTTGAAGTTTGATATGTTCAAAAAACTTTTGACTTTGCCGACAGCGTTTTATGACAAACGAAATTCCGGTGATATCGTATTTCAATTCAACAACCAAGCGGATTCCGCATGTTCAGGTTTGTTGGATAACTTGAGCGTATTCACTCAGAGAATTTTCTCATCAATTTCTCTTGTTTGCGTTTTGTTTTACAATTCTTGGCAACTTGCGTTGATTGCGGTTGTTGTTTTGGGTTGTGCTTTTGCACCTGTTGCAAAACTTCAAAAACGTATCAAGAGTGTTATGGAAAAAACAGTTTTTGCTGATGCTGCGATTATCACTGAATATAACGAAGTTTTTGCCGGTAATAAAACAATTACTTCTTATAACTTGCAACAAAATGAAACTAATAAATTCTATAATATTTTGAAAAGTATTTTCACTTTGAGAATTAAAATGGTACAGAAAACTCAGTGGCTGTCCCCGATGATGCACGTTATTGTATCTGTCGGTATTGCTGCTGCTATCGGTTACGGCTCTCATTTGATTATGTCAAAACAAATCACTTCAGGTAACTTTGTTTCCTTTATTACCGCTTTGATTTTGCTTTACACACCTGTTAAAAATATCGGTAATAACTTGAATGCGGTTCAATTCTCGTTCTTCTCTATTGAAAGAATTTTCGATATTTTGGATATGGTTCCTGCAATCAGAAACAAAGAAAATGCGGTTGAAATGGGTAAAAATCATACAAACATTCAATTTAAAGATGTTTGTTTTGAATATGTGAAAAATGTTCCGATATTGAAACACATAAATCTTGACGTTAAACAAGGTGAAACTATCGCACTTGTCGGAAATTCAGGCGGTGGTAAAACTACAATCGTCAACCTTCTGCCGAGATTTTACGACATTAAATCAGGTTCGATTATGATTGACGGCGTGGATATCAGAGATTATACGTTAGAATCTTTAAGACAAAATATTGCGGTAGTATTTCAGGATAACTTCCTGTTCTCAGGTACGATTAAGGAAAATATTTTGTTAGGTAATGAAAATGCGACAGATGAGCAAATTCAAAATGCTTTGAAAATGGCATATTTGGACGATTTCATTTCTACCTTGAAAGACGGTATAAATACCCAAATCGGTGAACGTGGAATTTTATTATCAGGCGGTCAAAAACAACGTGTGGCAATTGCAAGAGCCTTCTTGAAAGATGCTCCGATAATTATTTTAGACGAGGCTACAAGTGCGTTGGATAACAAAGCAGAAGCTATTGTTCAAAAGGCGATTGACAACTTGATGCAAGACAAGACTGTATTTGTAATTGCTCACAGGTTATCAACCATCAGAAATGCTAATAAAATTGTTGTAATTAATCAAGGTGAAGTTGCCGAAACAGGTACTCACGAAGAATTGTTGCAAATCGAAAACGGTGCTTATAAAACACTTTACGATATGCAATTCAAAAAACAAGAAGTAAAAGCGTAAAGGTTTTAAACCAAATATAAATAGTCCGCTGAAATAATTTCGGCGGATTTTTTTGTTGCTGAATTTTGTCAAAATGTAGGAACTCGGAAATTGTTAATTTTTGGTTAAAGAATTAAGGTTTTTGTTTAAATTGAGTTATAACATAAGTGTAGAGAATAAGAAACAAAATGAAAGGAGTGTTGATTATGAAATTTTTAGTTAAGAAAGCACCGGAGAATTTTATCAGAACTGTGAATGACGAAATCAGCTCTTTATTGAACAGACATTTTGACAGCTACTTCCCTGAAGCAGCATATTGGGCAGATGCCGATAAGTTTTCAATGCCGGTAGAAATTACCGATAAAGGCAAAGATTATGAGGTTCGAGCAGAACTTCCTGGAGTAAAAAAAGAAGACTTGGATATTGATATCGATAAAAATTATTTGACAATAAATGCCAACAAGATTGAAGAAAACAAAGTCGATGAAAAATCTTACAAAAAATCCGAATTCAGATACGGAGCATTTTCAAGAACAGTTTACTTCCCTGAAGAAATCAATGTTGACAAAACTGAGGCTAAATTGGAACATGGTGTTTTGAAAATTGAAGCCCCTAAAAAATATTCTGAAAGTGATTCTAAGAAAAAATTGACAGTTAAATAATTGTCATAAAGGATATGTCTAAGGAAAGGTAATTGAGCGGGCGGAGCATTGTAAAATGCTCCGCCCGCTTACTAATTTTCTAAATGTAAGTCGGAATTGTTATTCCGACACTTAAATTTATTTTTTAATACTCAATATTATTCGGGATTTTCCAATTATTATTGGAAATCTTTTTCAAACACAAATATCCTGCATTATTTCCGGAGGCGTTGTTTGAGCAATTTTTATCAACATCTTCGTTTGCTTCATCAGAACCAGCAGGAACGAGTGCGTGGTTTCGCCAAGCAAGAATAAAGGTGTCTTTGCCGATTTGGTTGGGCTTTTTATCCCCGTTTGTGTCGATGTAAATCACAAATGAGGTTGTATCGACATCTGTTCCGAAAAGTTTTTTCATATCACTTTTACTAAATCCGTCAAAACAAAGGGTTGACCCGTTGAGCAATCTTACCGTAATAATATTATGTCCGATTCCTATTTTACCGTTGGCGTAAGGTATATTGCCGTTTTTAAGATTCGTTGTCCCCGTTGAATTCCAACAACCTTCTTTGTTATAGCAAACTCGTACGGTTTTCATATATGGTAAAAGATACATGTCAAACCAGTTTTTTATCCCGGGAAGATTATCAGGCACGGAATCAAGGCTGGCATCTTTTGATTCGGCAACTTTGAGGACTTGTTGCAGAATTGAATAATCTTCTTTTAAAATTGCTTCCGTTTTTGATAATAAAATTGTCTTAGAGTTTCGCTGTTGCATTCATACATTATATGTGTTACACTAACCTCAAGTAATGTATATATACATTAGAAAGGTTGATAATATGAAGGCAAAATTT
>SFZC01000021.1 GCA_004558955.1 bacterium
AAAAACTTTTCTAACTTCTTCTATATCTTGGTATGGAACAAAGGTTCTTAGAAAATCTTGTGCGGTATTATCCCCGTTTTGCGCTTTTGTTTTTAGTTCGGTTGGTGAAAATTCGCTACAGGCAAATTTGCAACAGGTTCCGCAACCTATGCAGTGTGATTTTGTTCTGAGTTCTTTTATTTGTTTTGTTGATAAATTTTTGATTTCAATAAGTCGTTTCGCAAGGAGTTTGACTGTTTTTTCTTGCCAAAGTTTTCCTGTAGAGTTGTTTTCATACTGAGCGAAAATATCCCCTTCAAAACTTTTTGGAGAATTTTGTGCAATCAGTTCTTGAATTTCCGCTACCGTTTGAGCAAATATCTTTCGATATCGCTCTTTTTGAGATTTATAATCGGAAATTAAATCGCACATAATTTGTTAAATGTGTCTTTCTACGGGGTTTAATAACAAATCCGCAAGTCTGTCTGCTCCGACAAAACCACGTTCTGACATTATTTCAGCGGCTTTTACGTTGTCATAATCCACAAATCTGTGCTTAACTTCAAATGAACCCATATTAAAATCAATGATTGCATAACATGCTTTAGGTTCTTGTGTCATCGGTCGTCCGACACTGCCAACATTCACTACCGTTTGTTTTGTGTGGGTTTGGTAGCCGCAAGGAATGTGGGTGTGTCCGCACAAAATCAGACTTTCGTTTGTTCCGAAAATAATTTCTTCAATTTTTTCAAGTGGCATGTTTGGTAAAATGTCTTCATTGTTGGCTCTTGGGGAACCGTGAACTAATAAAACCGAGCAACCTTCAATTTCGAGTTGAAGTATAGGCGGTAAATTATTCAAATATGCTCTGTGTTCATCGCTCAAAATCGTTACATCATCAGCGATAGCGTTAGCCATAACGGGATATTGTTCTTCTAAAAATTCAATAACGTCAAGTCCGTATTGAGCAATCATTTTGTCGGTATTCCCTTGAATTACCGTCCAAGTGTCCTGATTCATTACATATTCGACAACTTCTTTCGGTTGCGGTCCGGCAAGAGCTAAATCTCCCAAACAAAAAACATGCTCACATTTTTGTGAAACTACATCTTTCATAACCGCTTCAAGTGCCAATGCGTTGGCATGTAAATCAGATAATACCGCAACTCTCATAGTTTTTACCCCTCTTTTCTTAATTGTGCTAAAATTATTTTATGATAAAAAGAAGAAAATCTAAAGAAATTACTATAGGAAATGTAAAAATCGGTAATAATAACCCGATTTCCGTTCAGTCAATGTGTAACACAGATACTCGTGATGTTGAGCAAACTTCAAGACAAATCCGAGAACTTGCAGATGCGGGTTGTGAATTGGTAAGACTTGCCGTGTTAAATTCAGATGCGGCAGACGCTATAAAACCTTTGGTTAAAATTTCACCGGTTCCGTTGATTGCGGATATTCATTTTGATTACAGATTGGCTATTCAATGTATAAATAACGGGATTTCCGCTTTGAGATTAAATCCCGGAAATATCGGTTCTCGTGAAAAAGTTGAAGCGGTTGTAAAACTTGCAAAACAGCAAAAAATTCCGATAAGAATCGGAGTTAATGCAGGGTCTTTGGAAAAGGATTTGAAGGCTTTGGAAATTCCTTTGGCTGACAAAATGGTAAAAAGTGCGTTAGGGCATGTAAAAATTTTAGAGGATTTGGATTTTGATATGATTAAAATTTCTCTAAAATCTTCCGATGTTTTGACGACTATCGAGGCATACGAAAAAATCGCTCAGGCATGTGAATATCCTTTGCATTTGGGAATTACGGAAGCAGGGACTTTGAAAAACGGCTTGATAAAATCTTCTGTCGGAATGGGGATAATTTTGGCAAAAGGTATCGGTGATACTATCAGGGTTTCACTTACGGATAATCCTGTTGAAGAGGTTTATGCTGGGTATGAAATTTTGAAAAGTTTGAAGTTACGTTCAAGAGGGGTAAATTTTATTTCTTGTCCGACTTGTGGAAGAACTCAAATTGATTTGATAAATCTTGCCAAAAGGGTTGAAGACAGGTTCAAAAACTTAAATTACCCGATAGAAATTGCCACAATGGGCTGTGTTGTAAACGGTCCTGGGGAAGCAGAACATGCGGATTTCGGGATTGCGGGCGGTATTGGTGAAGGTTTGGTCTTCAAAAAAGGAAAAATTGTTGCAAAAGTGCCTGAAGAAGAGTTATTAAACAAACTGGAAGAGGTTATTAATAATTCATTAAACGAATATCAATAAAATTTTTTAAAAATCCTTCAAACAGTATATGACGAATTTATGTAAACAAATTATAATATTATTGCAATACTTGTAAAATAAAATTATAATCTAATAAAAAGAGGTGGCTATGAAAAAATTATTACTAATTGCGGTAGTTGCAGCAATTCCTGTTATGGCTCAGGCGGCTATTTCCGTTGATGAAATGACTAACCCGACAGCGGTTCAAAACAACGGATTTTCAAAACAAGTTGCTGAAACAATTACAATAAATAAAGCAAGAGCGAATAATCAGGAATATTACACACCTGATGAAGAAGCGTTCCAAAAGCAAAATAAATTTGTAAGATTCTGGAGAAAACTTTATGTATATGCAGATCCGGCAGCCGAAGATTATGGATACTATCATCACAATGTTGAAACGGTGCCGTCTTACAAAGATTTCTAGAGCGGTTTTTACGGTTATTGGTGCATTCCTTTTATGTACCAATAACTGTTCTAATGCGGTTGAATTTGGTACTATCAAATACAATGATGCGATAATTGATTATTCAACATTAGATAAGCAGGCTGTTTCAGAGCGTGCTGATTATTATTTTAATAAGGCTCTAAAATCCAAAGATAAAAAAGAAAAACAAGATTTGTTGGAGCGTGCGAGCGGTGAATATTTTATCCTGACTCGTATTGACCCCGAAAATATAAATTATCTTGTACAGATGGGGCGGATTTATGACATAGAAAATGAGAATAAGTTTGCAAAAGGGTATTTTTACAATGCGTTAATGCTTGACAGAAGTAATCCTAAAACAAATTTTTATCTCGGAGAGTATTATTACAGACGAAATTTATACACAAGAGCGTTATATTTTTATGATGTAGCCTTAGATAACGGATATCGTGAAAATTACGAAATGTTGGTCAAAATGGCTGTAATGTACGAAAAACTCGGGGATTTACTGAGAGCCAACCAATATTATAAAAAAGCGTATATTTTAAACCCGTCAAATTCAAAAATTTCCTCAAAAATTAAAGAATTAGAGAGTGTAAAATATAAAAATACAGGCTATTATAGAAGGACTAAGGGAAAATTTTAATGAAAAAATCTTATTTAATATTTTTAATCATATCATTATTACTTCTCCCAAATTATGCCTTTTCAGACGACATAATGCTGATTGATGAAGATGATACTAAGGAAGAACAACTTATACAGGAACCAACGTTAAAAGCGTTTTCTCCTTTAACTTTCAGCGGTAACGAAGCAATATTTAAGCAAAATTCAACAAAAATAACAACAATAGACCCTTCTTCAACGGTTAATTTATTCCCTGGGGGACGTGGGGCAAATCAGTTGATTGTTTATACTCCGAAATACGGTGTTCATACCGGAACAAACGAGTTCGGAACAGAAGCGATTGTTGAAGATAACGTGGTAACTTCAATTAGTGGTGCGGATTCCGTTATCCCGCAAAACGGTATTGTAATCGGTTTATGTAAACGAGGAAACAAAAACTTTAACTGTTTATACAACTTCAGAAAGTTATACTTACGAAGCAAAAGTGAAAATTGCGGAAGCGCAATCTATGATGAACTTCTACAAAACTCGTTTTGCGGGATATAATTCAAATTTACCTAACAGTTATATTCAAACCGCACAAAATTATTTGACTATTGCACAAAATGAAAATCAAAACGGTGCTGTTTTGAGACAATATGCTCAAGAAGCGATTGATGCGGCAAATATGGCAATAAAAACCACTTTACCTTATATGAAAAACGAACTCAAAGGTACTTGGATTAGGCCTGTCGAAACTTCTCGTGAGCAAATTATTGCAACACTTGACAAAATCAAGGCTGACGGGTTTAACAGTATTTTCTTGGAAACTTATTTTCACGGAAAAACCATTTTCCCGAGCAGTGTTATGAATAAGTACGGTTTTACCGTACAAAATGAGATTTTTTCAGGTTTTGACCCGTTGGAAGCGTGGATAACCGAAGCACATAAAAGAGGAATTAAAGTCCATATTTGGTTTCAAACTTTTTATGTCGGTAACAAGGCACCAAGCAGTGAACCTTCAAGCATTTTGGCTATTCGTCCCGATTGGGGAAACAAGTTGAAAAAAGATGCTAATTCTCAAACATATTCAAAATCCGTATCAGAACATAACGGGTATTTTATAGATCCTGCAAATCCTGAGGTTCAGGAATTTTTGCTGGAATTGCTTGATGAAATAATTGTGACATACAAACCTGACGGAATAAATTTGGATTATATCAGATATCCGAGTGCTAAAACGAACAATGATATGAATTCGTGGGGTTTTTCGGCTTATGCTCGTGAAAACTTTAAACAACTTTACGGTGAAGATCCTGTAGATTTAACCACTGCAGATGCTCAATGGTATGATTGGAATTTGTACAGAAGACAAAAAGTTACTGATTTTGTTCAAAAAGCGGGCGAATTATGTAGAAAACGCCACACATATATCAGCACGGTAATATTCCCTGATATAGCATCAGCTCTTTCGACCAAACAACAAGATTGGACAAGTTGGTCAACTAATGATTATGTTGACGGGTTCACACCGCTATTTTTGACTTATGACCCTAAAATGTTGGCATCTATGATGTACGATGTGGCAAGGGTAAAATCTTATAAAACAGATCTTTATGCGGGAGTATTTGTAACCTTTATGGGCGGCGCTCCTGAGGATTTGGTTCGTCAAATTTATCAGGCAAGATTGATGAACGCAAGCGGTGTAATTTTGTTTGACTATGCTCATACAACCCCTGTTTATACTTCAACATTAATGGCCGGTGCGTTTAATGAGAACGTTTCAAATAATAATTACATAGCAAACCAACAAAGCAAAAAAAAAAGATGGTGGAAGAAGACGAAGAAATAATAAGAATGGGCATAAGCAATATAAGACTAAGAAATAACCCGTCACAAAATATTTACGGTCAACAAGTTTCATCAGTACCCGTAAAAGTCGAAACAAGAAAAGGGCTTTGGCGATTTAGTAAAAATTAATATTATATTTACAAGCTATTTTGCTTTTAATATAATTTTAGCAGTTATTAGAGTGAGAAGGACGAAATATGAGTATATATTTATTGGAAGTTGGAACAGAAGAATTACCTTACAAGTTTATTCCGCAAGCGATTGACCAGTTGCACAACGGGTTTAAGACTTTTTTGAACGATAACAAAGTTAAATTCGGGGATATAAAAGTTTATGCGACACCGAGAAGACTTGCCGTAATTATTGACGGCTTGGAAGACAAAACCGCTGATGAGGAAAAAATCGTTAAAGGACCTGTTAAAAACGTGGCACTTGATGCTGACGGCAATTTGACAAAAGCGGGTGAAGGTTTTGCAAGAAAAAATAATTTAACAAAAGAAGATTTGTATGTTCAAGACAATTATTTGTATGCAAAAATCTTGGTGAAAGGTAAGTCTATTGCCGATTTGTTACAGGAGAATGTTCCATCAATATTTATGAAGCTTCAAGGTTCTCACTTTATGAGATGGGGCTACAACGATGAAAAATTCTCAAGACCAATCAAATGGATTGTTTCAATTTTGGATGACAAAGAAGTTAAAATTAAAATTATTGATAAAGAATCTTCAATCTATTCAAGAGGTCACAGATTCTCAGAGCAAAAAGTTTTGATTGATAATCCTAAAAATTATCTTGAAATTATGCGTAAGGTTTATGTAATTGCAGACCAAGACGAACGTAAACAAATTATTGTTAAGAAAGCGGAAGAGGTGGCTCAAACCGTAGGTGCAAAACCTTATTATACTGATGATTTGTTGGATGAAGTTACCTTTATTACGGAATATCCTGTTCCTGCAATTTGCGAATTTGATCCGAGATATTTGGATATTCCTGAAGAAGTTACCGTTACTGTTATGGCGGTTCACCAACGTTATTTTGCGTTGTATAAGAATGGAAAACTTATCAATAAATTCATTACTATGACAAATTATATCGGAAATGAGTTTAAAAATGTTCAAGCGGGTAATGTTCGTGTAATCAAGGCAAGACTTGATGATGCGGTGTTCTTCTTTAATGAAGATACTAAAAAGCCATTGGTTGATTACGTTGAAGCTTTGAAAGGTGTTACCTTCCAAAAGGGCATGGGTACAATGTTTGACAAAACTCAAAGACTTATCAAATTGTCTGAAAATATTGCAAATGATTTGAAAGTTCCGACCGCAGATGTTATGAGAACTGCACTTTTGTGTAAGGCTGATTTGACAACTAATTTGGTGTTTGAATTTACCGAATTGCAAGGCTTTATCGGTTCTGATTACGCAAGAGTTTCAAAAGAAAATGATAAAGTTGTTCAAGGTATAAAAGAACACTACTTCCCGCTAAATGCCGAAAGTGAAACAGCAAAAGGCTTGGAAGGTCAAATCGTTGGTATTGCGGATAAAATTGATACCGTTTGTGCCGTATTTGCGGCAGGTAAAAAGCCTACAGGTTCTTCTGACCCGTTGGGTGTAAGAAGAGCTGCTTTGGGCGTTATCAGAACTGTTTTGGACAGTAACTTGAATATTAATATCGACAAATATATTAAAGAAGCGTTGAAATTGTTGCCGGTACAAAGAGATTGTGCAGAAGAAGTTAATGAATTTTTTGTACAAAGAATGATTATTTTCTTGGGTGATAAATTCAATAAAAACGTGCTAGAAGCGTGTGCGGTTAAAAATCCGTTGTTGAATGTTGCGGATTATGCAAAACGTGTTGAAATTGTTGAAAATTTGAATGCTCCTCAACTTGTTGAAAATGCTAATCGTGTTATCAGAATTCTGAAAGATAACAGAGTTGATAATATTGATGAAAAATACTTTGTCGAAGCGGCAGAAAAGGATTTGTATGCAGAGGTTAAGAAGGTTGCAGAAACTGAAAATTATGAACAATATTTAACAGAATTGCAAAATCTAAATCCTTATGTTACAAAATTCTTTGATGACGTTTTGGTAATGGATAAGGACGAAAACGTCAAAAACAACAGATTGGCATTGTTGACATTGTTGAAAAATAAATACGATTATTTGACAGATTTTAGCAAATTGTAGGAAATGTTAATTTTTGTAAAAACAATTCAAAAAACAGTCAATTATTTTATTTACGATACTTATTAAATATACAAGGTTAGAAATGAGGTAGGCATGCTTGACCGATTAAAAAACTTAAAAATTGTAAAAAAGATTAAAGAAAATGTTAATCCAAAGTTTAATTGGCTGGCATTTTCCGGAAAGAATAAATTAGACAAAAGCACCACAGACTTTTTAGAAGCGATAACAGGTGTTGATGAAGTAGAAAGTATTTCTGACGAACAAGGGCTGGAAGCAATGGTCAGAAGCCAACTTAAAGAGGAATTTCCTCATATTGAAAAGATGAAATCCTATGAGTTGTTAGTCGATGCCGTTGTGCATAATTTGAAGAAAAAACAGCTTCAAGCCGATGATAACCTTGATATTGAATAAAAGGTTGTAAAATTAAACAAATCAAAAATGATACCCCTTTAAGGGTATTATTTTTTTGTTAAGTATATGTCAACACTTATGAATGGAAAGCCGATATTTTTCAATATTGAACACATATTTCAATGCAAAAGTATGTCGGAATTGCTATTTCGACACCTAAAATGTCAAGTTGTGTCATTGTTTTTGGATTGTTGGGTAAGTATGCCCAACCGACAGGTTAAATGTTATTGATATGAGAACACACCATATTAAAATTTTTAGCCCAAAAATAACAATCAAGAGCGGTTTGTTTTCAAACCGCTCTTTTAATATTCACAGGGTGGGGAATTTAAATTTTTGTGGGGGTATTTTATAACTTGTTTATGAGTGCAATAATAGGAATATCGGTTCAAAACAGGTTAGATGATGCTCAAAAGTTGCAGGAAATTTTGACACGTTACGGGTGTGCCATAAAAACTCGTATCGGGCTGCATGATATGGGCGAATTTGCGTGCGTGAATTATGGAATTGTTCTTCTTGAGGTGGTGGATAAAGTTCACGAATTATATCAAGAGCTTTCAAAATCTTGGGATGTACAGATTATGAAATTTTAACATTTGTAAATAAAAGTATATAAGACCGTCAAAAATTTTTTTTAGATGTTTTCATGGTAAAGGGAACCATGTAACATGATTAACGCAGTCGGACAAAATCCAAATATTAAAACGAGCATTTTTTACATCAATGATTATCATGGGAAATCTATAAACATGGAACGTACGATTACTGCGGCTAAGGATTTTGACGCTCGTTATAAGGGAAGAGAGAACGAAGTAGATACTTTTAAGTTGTCATCAGGCGATATTATGATTGGTGAGGACTTTAAAACAAATGAGCTTGCCGTGATGTTTCAAAATATGATTGGTGTTTTGGCATCGGCTGTCGGCAATCACGAATATGACATGCAAGAAAATGTCGGTAAAGTTTTACCGCTGGTTAAGTACAAGTTACTTGCAAATAATGTCAAGATAAATTCTCACAATCCGTATTCTAACAGTGTTGTTTCTACCGAAATTATCGAGAAAAACGGTCATAAATATGGGGTAATCGGAGTTTCTCCGATTGATTTGCATAAACGTACAAAAACGGGTTCTTTGCAAAAAGATGTTCAGGTTGATACGCCGAAAGAAACTTTGGCAGATATTCAAAAAGAGGTTGACAAATTTCAAAAACAAGGCATAAATAAGGTGATTTTGCTTTCTCATTTGGGTTATACCTTAGACCAAATTGTCGCAAAACAAACTCAGGGGATTGACGTGATTTTGGGTGGACATTCGCATGATTTGCTTTTAGATGTAAAAGAAGGTAAAAATCTTTTTTATTCCAAAACTGGCGAACCTGTTGTAATCACTCAGGCAGGGCGTGACGGTAAGAATTTCGGAATTTTGAATTTGGAATTTGACCAAAACGGAGTGATTAGAAAAGTTCAGAATAATGTTGCAACAACTCGTGTATTTAACAGGAATGCTCCTGCAAAGTATATTTTTAATAAGATTTTCGGGGTGCGTGAAACTTACGGATTTATAAAATCAGCCCCGCCTCCATTGACAAAGGATTTGATAGAACCTAATCCGCACGCTTATTTTATTGCGGATTGTATAAGAAAAGATTTGGATTGCGATATTGCGATTTTGCCGTCAGCAAATATTAGAGGCTACTTTGAACAAGGTAAAGTAGATACTCGTATTTTGTCGGATATTTTGCCGTTCAGAAATAAGTTGTACCGTGTAAATTATACGGAAAAAGATATTGTTGACGCTTTCAAAAAGGCTGCAAAATCTTTTACAAATACTGCAAATAAACCGGGAATTTTCTATGTTTCGGGAATTAAATACTCTGTGACAGAGGACGGAAAGATTAAATCGATGACTTTTGTTGATAAAAACGGCAAACGAACCCCTATTGATATAAATAATCCGAGAGAAAATAAGGTTTATTCAACGGTGTTGAACGATTATATTGCACAGGGAAATGACGGATTTCCGATGTTAAATCAGCCTGAAAAGATTGCTCAAAAGTATGATTTTGATGCTTCAAAATGCGTTGAAGAAATCCTGAAAGCTTCAAAAGACCCTGTCGAAATTAAAGACGACAACAGAATAGAGATCTTGAAAGGGTAAAGCCCTCTACTGATACAGTATTGCTTAATTTCTTGACTTTTCTATAATACTGAAAATGTTGGTTGGGCATACTTGCCAAACGAGCTGAAATATACTCCCTGATTGATTATAAGCCCTTGCAAAGTAGGTTGGCATTGCTATGCCGACATCGTGATTTTAATTGTCAAACAGATTCTGAATAACAAGAAAAGGAGTACACGAAAACATGAAAAAACTAGCTTTTACATTGGCAGAAGTATTGATAACACTGGGGATTATCGGTGTAGTTGCGGCAATGACCTTGCCAACTTTGATAACAAATTATCAAAAGCGTGCAACTGTTGCCAAGTTAAAACGAGCTTACTCCGTGATTAAGCAAGCATATTTGATGTCTTATGACCAAGTCGGCGATTTAGAATCTAATGAAATTCGAGCATTGGGAAAGGATAGTTATTTCAAAACCTATTGGGCTCCGTATATACAGGCGACATATTGCAACTCTTTTAGTGAATGTGGTTATGCTTCTGATGACTCTCCTTGGAAAGAGATAACAGGGGACGCTTTGTTTGCTGAATCTTCTAGGGTCTTAGTATTTTATACAAATGATGGTTTTTTGTATGGGATCAATTTTGTAGGGAAGAATGTTTATGTTTATGTTGATCTCAATGGACCAAAAGGTCCAAATCAGTATGGAAGAGATGTATTTGTGTTTGACAGAGTATCAGATGCAAAAGGTAATAATTTGTATCTTTCCTGTTATAATGAATCAGATTCTATTCTTAGCCGTATGTGTTCTCGCATTCACGGACCGTGTTGTGCTGAAAAAATCCGCCGTGACGGGTGGAAAATTACCAAGGATTATCCGTGGTAGGCAAAAATTTGTTTCTATTCAACAATTTCGTACAATTCTTGGGCTTGTTGAATACTGACGTTGCCTGTCGGAACTTTTAGAACTTTTGCTTTTGTTGTACGGGTTGCGTATTCGATTTCAATAATATCGTTTTCTTTGATTTGTTTTGCCGGTTTTGCGGGATTGCCGTTTACGAAAACTCTGCCCATATCGGAAACCTCATTGGCAACCGTTCTTCTTTTAATCAATCGTGATACTTTTAAAAATTTGTCTAATCTCATAGTTGTCATTTTAGCACAGTTTTTGATTTTATGATATAATTTTTTCAAGGGAGATGTGCAATTTATGAAAAAGTTGTTAGTAATTTTATTCGGTATGTTTTTTATATTGATGTTAGGGGTAAATGCTCAGGTTTTTGCTGATAATATCAAGTTTGCACAGATTACGGATACTCATTTATCCGCTACAAACCCTTATACTGCTTCAGTTTTGGAAAGTGCCGTTGAAGATATTAACAACCAATCTGACATTTCTTTTGTTGTTTTTACGGGTGATAATATTGCGAGCCCTAAAGAAGCAGATTTGAACGAGTTTGTTAAAATAATTAAGAAATTGAATGTTCCTTATTATATTGCACTCGGGAATTCTGATGTTTACAAGTCTAACGGTTTGTCAAAAGTTCGTTATTTTGAAATTCTGAAAGAAGCAAATTTATTGAAATTTAACACTCAAAAAACTCCAAACTATGTTTTCAAAAAGAATAATTTTGTTTTTGTTGTGGTTGACGGAGCAAAAGAGGTTGTTCCGGGTACGGTCGGGTATTACCGCAAGGATACTTTGGATTGGTTGGACAAGGTTTTGACAAAGTATTCTAAAAAAGACGTGGTTATATTTCAACATTTCCCTGTTGTTTACCCGAAGGAAGTCGAATCTCGTTTGAAAACTCACAAAACTTACCGTGTAGAAGATTACTTGAAGGTTTTGGCAAAGCATCAAAACGTTTTAGCTGTTGTATCGGGACATTTTCATGTGAATGCGGAAACTATGGAAAACGGTGTTTATCACATAAGTTCGCCGTCACTTTTGACGTTACCGCAAGCGTATAAAATTATTGATATCGTGACAACAAAAGAATTTTCACCGATTATTTACACTCAGCTTCGTGAATTTGATGTTAAAAAAGATGCTAATGCCGGAATGTCGGAAAATTCGGCAAACTAACGGGTTAAGACATCTTTTACCCATTTAAAAATAGTTTTTCCTTTAAAAAGCACGGCAAGAGTTCCACCAATACCTAGCAAAATCTTCAAAACCATCGGAAATTTTATAACTTCTTTGGGTTTTGCTTTTTTTTGCTTCTGAAAAATATCCGATTGAATTTGATTGTATCGTTGTTCTGCTTCTCTGTCCGAGTACAGCGTTTTGGTCGGAAGTTTGTCAGGCATGGTCAAATCTTTGGCGAAGACTTGGTCTCCGTAGTGCATTGATTTGTTTGCAGGATTATCTATTTGTACTACCATATTTATATAAAAACATTTTTTGCATAAAAATTGCTACCTGATTTGTAAATATTTATTACCGGTTTCGGAAAACGGTTGGGTTTTGACTTGCTTTTTGTTTCTGTTTAATATAGTATAACGATATAATCGCAGACAATTAGTTTCCGAATGACGGAATTAAATGAGAAATCGGCTAATCGAGATTACACAAATGAAAATAAATAGCATGTATATTTGACTAAGTGTAAGATTTTGCGATTTAAAACGAAGAAAGCAAAGTCTTTTTTCAGTTTTAAGGTCGATAACACAGATTGCAAGGCAATCACAAAACATTTTAAAGGAGCTAAAATGGCAACAAAAGAATTCAAATCACAAAAAATTGATGCTATTAAGGCAAAAATCGAAAAAGCTCAAGTAGCGGTTATTACCGAGTATCAAGGTTTGACAGTTGAAGATATCACTAAATTAAGACGTGAAATCCAAAAGAACGGTGGCGATTACATGGTTACTAAAAACACTTTAGTAAAAATCGCTGTTAAAGGAACCGAATACGAAGCATTAACTGACAAAATGAGCGGACCAATCGCATTGGCTTTCGGTTTTGAAGATCCTGTAACACCTGCAAAAGCAGTTGCTAAATTTATCAAAGATACTAAAAAAGGTGCTATCGTTGGTGCTGTATTGGACGGTAAATTATTAACTGAAGCAGAAACAAAAGCTTTGGCAGAACTTCCTACAAAAGAAGAACTTTTTGCAAAAATGCTTGGATCTATCAATTCGCCGGCATCAGGTATCGCAAATTCTATCAACGCAGTACTTTCTCAACTTACAAGAGCAATGGCTGCAGTTCGCGACCAAAAAGCTGCTTAATTTGGCAGTTATATTTAAGCAAATGTGCTTAATTTTGTATTAGTAAATTACTCAAAATTATAAAGGAGAAAAACAATGAGTGTAGAATCTATTTTAGAATCAATTGAAAAATTAACATTATTAGAAGCAGCAGAATTAGTTAAAGCTATGGAAGAAAAATTCGGCGTATCTGCAGCAGCTCCAGTAGCAGTTGCAGCAGCTCCTGCAGCAGCAGCTCCGGCTGACGATGCTGATGCTGAAGTTTCTGTAATCTTGGCTTCAGTTCCTGCTGATAAGAAAATCGCTGTATTGAAAGAAGTTAGAACTTTGACAGGTTTAGGCTTGAAAGAAGCTAAAGACTTAGTTGAAGCAGCTCCTAAAGCAGTTAAAGAAAATATCAAAAAAGACGAAGCTGAAGCAATCAAGAAAACTCTTGAAGCAGCTGGTGCTACTGTTGAAATCAAGTAGTTTGATTTTTAACTCAAATTTCGACAAAGACGGTTCTGAAAGGAGCCGTCTTTTCGTTTGATTTTTATTTTTCAATGTGCTATTATATTCCTGTAAAATTTTAAATAAGGAGAGTTTTCAAAGTGATTTCACTAAGCGGTTTGTTATTATATTTGGCATTTGTAGTTTTTTGTTTGTTTTTATTGGAAATTATCTTGCGAAAAAAATGTGGATTTGATTTTCAGGAATATTTGGTAGAACAATATAAATCTCATTTCGGAAAAAACAAAGGTGCACAAGTTGCTCCAATTACAAAATCAACGGGTAACAAATCTTTGGTGTTATTAGATGCAGGAGCAAATAAGGCAACCGTAATTGCGACACTAAGACAAATTATGGCAATAGATGCAACCACCGCTCAATCACTTGTTAATGCCGCTCCTACCACAATTTTGAAAAATGTTTCTGATACCGAAGCCGTTATGAATAAGAATGCTTTAGAATTTGTCGGAGCTAAGTTAGAAGTTAAATAAAATCGAGTATTAAACCTTTATAAATAATAAAAAAAGAACCTTTTAAAAAGGTTCTTTTTTCTGTTTCAAGTGTTAGTGAAAATCTGTTTAGATGGTTAGGATAAATCCGCCTTTATCAGCGTTTTTCAACGCATCGCCATCAATTTTTGCTCTAAGGTTTTTGATGTATTTGTAGATATAATCTCTCGGTAATTCCAACAAATTAGCCAAATCCTTTGCATAAACAACTTTATTTTTGTTTGCGGCAAAGTAATCAAATACTTTTTGTTCTCTTTCAGTTAATGATTTTTTCAAAACTACTCTTACTTCGTCACGCAATTCATTGCCAGTTTTTTTGTTGACAACTTCTTTTGCGATTTCAGCACCTTTAGCGGCTGTTTTTGCTGCTCTTGTTGCTTTTTTCTCTGCGTGAGCGGTTGTTGTAATATTAGTTTTTTCAGTTTCTTTTTCTTTTTTATGAGTAACCGCAGTTTTAACTTTTTTCGGTTCTTTTTCTTTCTTTGTTTCTGTTTCGTTTTTCAAATTTTGTGCAGAGAAAGGTGAAACATAAAGTTCTTTTTCCTTTTCGTAAGCACGTTCTGCTATTGCACTAAGTCTTTCAACTTTAGGAGAAGTCCAGCCGGTATCTTCTGAAACTACAGGCTTTCCGTGAAGCACGATATCAATAAGGTCGTTAGTTTCTTTTTTCTCTTCAACTTTTTTCCCTAATCTTGCTGCAAATTCTTCTAATGTTATTTTTTCTAAAGAGCTTCTCCATTGTTTAATCTCTTCTTTGCTCAAGTATTCAGACATTCACTATCTCCTTGCTAAAAACTATTCCTAAATATATCCTTTATTATGTCTAATTTAGCATAAACCATGCCCCATGACTCAAAATGTTTCATAACGTAAATTTTTATTTATTTTGGTTACATTTTGCCCAAAGGTATTGATTTTATTCTTTTTAGAGTAATCTGGTGTTAATTTTTCCAAATTTTGCCGATAAGTTATCAATAAAGTGAATTAAATATAATTCAGGTTCCAAATCTTTTTGATCCAAATCAATTATTGCTCCCCAGTCGGCTCTTCCGTGGTGTGCCGCAATCATTTTTGCTACACGCTTAAATCCTGCGGTCATACAGGTTGAAAAACCGTATTGTGAGTGCGAAATCCATTCTTCTCTAAAGTTTGGTGCGTAATCTATCAAGCCTGTTTCCAAATCTATTGTGTATTCAAAAATTTTCCCGAAATCGTGCAACAAACACGCTGCAAGAATTTCATCAGGATTTGTTTTGTAGGCAAATTTTGCCATATTTAATTCTGCAAATTCCGCACATTCAACCGTGTGTACCAACAAACCGCCGATGTAATTATGGTGCATAAGTTTTGCTGCAGGCATAATTTTAAATTCGGGATACTGCTCAAATTGTTGTGTTACAAAGTCGTGCAAATCTTTATCTTGAATTTTATCAACATAAGATTGAAGTTTTGCGTAATACTCCTCAATTTCATTAGGTTCTAAACCTAATTTCGCTTCTTTGATGAGTTCAAGTGCCGAAATCAAGCAGTTATTGTATTTTTCGTTGAAACTTCCTGATACGATTCGTACCAAATTTCCTGTTCTAAATATTTTATTATCAAACCTGTTAAGTGTTTCTTCCCACAAAATACAGTTTAATACCGAGTTATCTTTAGTGTTTTTCAGTTGAAGTTTTCCCATTTTTGTTCCGGCTTTTGTGTCACCGATTGAAAAAATAACAACTTCGTAAGTGTCTTCCGTGTTAAACATTTTTATATCCTTATAAAACTAATTTTTACTTTTGTTAATGATTTTGTCATTAATTCCCCAAACGAAGGAAGAACGGATTTCTTCACCTGTTTTTTCGATTGGGTGATTAGCGTTTTCTTCTCTAAGTTTGTTGAAGTTTTTGCAACCGGATTTCATTTCATTTGTAAATTCTTCGGCAAATTCGCCTGATTGAATTTCTTTCAAAATTTCACGCATTGCATTTTTTGAGGCTTCACCGATAACTCTCGGACCTCTTGTCATATCGCCGTATTCTGCGGTATTAGAGATTGAATAGTGCATATCGGAAATTCCGCCCTGATTTACCAAATCAATGATAAGTTTCATTTCGTGCAATACTTCAAAATATGCCATGTGGCGGGAATATCCTGCTTCTACCAAAACTTCAAAACCTGCCTTCATCAAGGCTTCTACACCACCGCAAATGACCGCTTGTTCCCCAAACAGGTCGGTTTCGGTTTCTTCTTTAAAGGTGGTTTCTATAATTCCTGCTCTGCCTGCACCGATTGCACTTGCGTAAGACAAGGCAACTTCTTTTGAATTGCCCGAAAAATCATTTTCAACCGCAATAAGAGAAGGAACGCCTTTGCCTTCGGTGTATTGACTTCTGACAGTATGTCCCGGCCCTTTCGGTGCTACCATAATTACATTTATGTCCATTGGCGGAACTATTTTTTTGTAGTGAATATTAAAACCGTGTGAGAACATCAAATATTGACCTGAGTGCATATACGGTTTAATTTGTTTTTCGTAAACTTCAGCCTGTAATTCGTCCGGAATAAGTATTTGTACAATATCCGCATATTTTACGGCATCTTCAATAGACATAATTTTGAAACCGTATTGTTGAGCTTTTTTATCGGAATTTCCACCGAGTCTGAGACCTAAAACTACGTCACAGCCCGAATCTTTCAGGTTCATAGATTGTCCGTAACCTTGAGAACCAAACCCGATAATAGCTATTTTTTTAGTCTTGATTAATTCTTGATTAATGTCTTTATCAAGATAAATTTTAATATTCTCCATACTATAACCTCTTTTCCCTAGTTTTGAGTTTATTTTAACATGAAGAATTATTATTGGTAACAATAAAATTTATAATAAAATATAAATTAACAATATTAATTTGTTCCGATTTGGTTTTCGCCGAGTATAAAAACCTTCCATTCTGTGGAAGTTTCGGTTATCGGTTTGTAAAAATCTTTGACTAAAATTTGTTTTGTTTGTATCGGAATATAATTTTTGGATTTTAAATAATTTTCAAATTTTTCGGAATTTTTTGTATATTTTTTTTGTTTAATAATCGGGTAAAAAGCACGTCTTTTTCGTGCAATTTCGCAAAGCATAATATTTATAATTTTGTCATAATCAAAGTCGTAACCGCTGTTTGTCGTCACGTCCAAAATATAATTCAAATTATCGTTTGTTGAAATTGAAAAATATCCCAAAATTTTTGAATCTTCTTCCAGTACAAATCGAGAGATATAACCGTCATTAAAGCCAGTGAAAAATATTTCCTGAAATTCTTTTTTATGTCGCAACATTGAAGGTTTAAAGATATTTATGACTTCCGCATTATAAAGTTCTGCAATTCCTTTTGCGTCGGAATTTTGGGCATATCGCCAGTGGTAATCCGATTTCTTGGGGGTCGGTTTTTCAATCTTCCAAAGGGTTTCTGAAGCACATTGCCTAAAGCCGCAACCGTTTATGAATAAATTAAACAATTCATCGTGACATTCGTCTATTGTAACCGCAAACGAGGTCGCTCCTTTTCCTCCAAATTTTTGGATAATAAATTCAACAAGTTGTTTTCCGACTTCGTACAAATTTTCTTTAAACACAAGTCGTGTAATGTTGATTTTGTACGGGTTGCCGGGAGTTTTTGCAGTTGTAATAAGTCCTAAAATTTCGTTATTTTCAAGTAAAATAAAAGATTCCGATTGAAATTTCAGACTAAGCGGGAGCATTGCATTTACAAAACTTACGGGAACTTCCAAAATAGACTTTGCAATTTTGTCGTTTTCATCATTGCAAAGGTATGAAACAAGTTTTTTCAGTTTTGGATAGTCAACATAAGTCAATCTTCTTATTTGCATAATTTCATTATATATTTTTTAAATATTCTTTGCAAGCTTAGAATATGCAGTAAATAACCCTCTTACAAAAGCAAGAGGGTTCAACTTTTTATCTGATTTTTTCGGGTCTGCAAAAATACGGATTGTTTTGGTATTTTGCCCAAGTGATAAAGGCTTTGTTACCTTTTATTACGGTAGAACCGACGACTTTGTATTTGTTAGATCCTTTTGCATCAGGTTGTTCTGCAAAGGTTTCCAAATTGTAGGTTATAGGTTCTTTTGACTTGTCTTTCATTGAGGTGTACAGGTCATCAAGTTGGATTTCTGAGAAATTACAGTTAATTTTATACGCATCACCGGCGTGTTTTACGATTTCTTCGTATCTGCAATAACCGTTTGACCAGCCTATAATTTTTCTTTGTGTAGTGAAAGAATTTCCTTCGTATTCGGATTCTATTGTTTCCTGATAAGAATCACAATCCTTGAAATGTTTTGTGAATTTTGATGAAAATTTTGTTTCTGTTGCTGCGTAAACACAGGCAATTCCTGCGACAACGGCAATTATTAATATCAATAATAAACTGTGCTTTTTCATAAGTTTTCATCTCCCTAACTTTTCTCACATTATAGCAAAATTTGTAAATTTATCAAATTATTTTTACAAATTTCAAAAAGTTTTAAAATCTCATCAATTTGTATGATTTCAAAAAAAATAGAAATGCTAATATAACAATATACTCCTTAGAGACTAAGATACACATATCCCTAATCAACAGCTATGAACCTCAGTGCATAGCTTTTTTTTATGGGAAAATTTGTTTTTATAGTATAATCGGTTTATGAATATTACTCAAGAATTTGAAACGATAGCAGCGATTTCCACCCCGATAGGTACGGGTGGAGTCGGCGTGATTAGGATTTCGGGCGATAAAAGTTTTGAAATTGCCTTGAAAATTTCAGACAGAAAGACTTTACCAGCGGGCAGAATTTGTCACGGCTGGATTATGGACGGTGAAAACAAGGTGGATGAAGTGGTGATTTTGCCGTTTAAAAATCCAAACAGTTACACGGGTGAAGATGTTGTGGAAATTCAATGTCACGGCGGAGTTAACGTAGTTCGCAATATTTTGGACCTTGTTTTGAAAAACGGTGCAAGAATGGCGGAACGTGGCGAATTTACCAAAAGAGCCTTTTTGAATAAAAAACTGGATTTGTCACAAGCGGAAGCGGTTGATGATTTAATTCATGCTAAAACCTCTGTTTTTGCGATGAAATCGGCAAAAAATTTGTCTGGCGTTTTGGCAAATAAGATAAATGAGATTAAGTCCAAAATTTTTGAGATGACTTCTCGAATTGTTGCGGGAATTGATTTTCCTGAAGATGTTGCGGAGCCTGAATATTCGTATTTGATTAACGGGTTTGAAGATACTCTTTCTCAAATTGATAAAATTTTAGATAGTGCAAAATCTTCTGATATTTTGCGTCAAGGGGTAAAAGTTGCGATTGTCGGACGTCCGAATGTCGGGAAATCGTCGCTGTTCAATGCTTTGCTAAACCTTGACCGTGCGATAGTTACCGATATTGCGGGAACTACTCGTGACGTGATTAAAGAAAATATAGATTTGGGAGTTTCGGTTACTCTTGTTGACACTGCGGGAATCAGGCAATCAGAAGATGTGGATAAGGTTGAAGAAATCGGAATCGAGTATTCAAAACAGTCTGCCAAAGAGGCGGATTTGAACATCTTTTTGTATGATGCAAGTGTTGGATTGACTGACGAGGATAAAGAAATTTTTGAACTTGTAAAAGATGGAAACTGTATTGCAGTAGCAAATAAATGTGATTTGGTTGATTGTTCGACTTATGAGGCTGAAATTGCAAATGTTGTGATGTTGGCCGCCAATACAAAAGAGGGGTTAGACGAGTTAAAAAATAAGATTAAGGAGATTGTTTGCGGATTTTCGATTGAAGATACCGAATTTGTTACCAATAAACGCCAGCAAGCATGTTTGATACGTTGCCAAACTTCCTTGAAAAACGCTTTGATGGCGGCAAAATGCGAAGAATTACAGGATATGATTTATATTGACTTGAAATCTGCTTTGCTTGCTCTTGATGAAATTACGGGTGAAGTCATAACAGACGATATTTTGAATAATATCTTCGACCATTTCTGTATCGGGAAATAATTATATTTAAAAAGGTGAGACCTTGCAAAATGTCGGTTGTGCATACTTACTCAACTGGTAAAAATGCAGTTACTGTCTGTATAATCCACTTTTCATGCTATGCCGACAATATTATTTTAAGAGTTTGGCTATCAATTAAATTTATAATCAGATTCTGAATAACAAGAAAATAAAATGCTCATTGCATTCGCAAAAATTTTCTAAGTTTTCAGAATGACGAGCGCTTTGCTATGCCCACCAAGCTGTCATTCCGGCCTACGAGCCGGAATCTGTTTGAACTTGAGACAGATTCTGAATAGGTTAAAAATGCAAATGAAGGAAATGTCAATTGTAAAAGGAAAAAATGGAGGAATAGATTTTGTTAGTATTAGTAATCCTGACACCGGCAGATGTTGGTTTTGGGTACTAACTACACTAAGGAAGGTTTAATGAAAGCCTTGAAACAATTTATTGTCAATCAAAAACAAACTTTGGGTGTTTAATAAACAATTCGGGACAACAGATATTTCTGTTGTCCCCTTTAATTAATAAAGTCATGTTTATTTACTTTCTATGATGAAGAGCTTGATGATGAGCCCAAGAAGTTTTTGTATCTGTAACTCAAGATACTGTAACTTGAAACATCTGAGGAGCTGTCTTCTCCGTAAAATACAGAAGTTTGGGTCGCTTTTTTATAGTTTTCTTCGTCAAGTTTTTCTTGTTTTGTGCAATCGCAGGTATATGCTGCAATTTCGGCACTTGTTACTCGCCCGTCACCGTTTTTGTCAATTTCGTTGAAGTTATCCAAAATCTTGCTGATTTGGTCTGAAGAATACACGCCTGAGGCAGCAAGTTGAGAGAGTTCTGTTCTTGAAACACCTGATGCTGAAATCGTATCGGTAACTTTTGACATTTCGTCTGCACTAATTACTCCGTCACCGTCTTTGTCAAAGCTTGAAAAATTAGTTTGCAAATATGAGGCGAAGGATTGGTTAAGTGTCAAATAGTTTGAATTATCGCTTTTTGCCGCTGTAATATTTTTATACGTTACCCCATCTTCAGGATAAAGTGATGCCAAGTAAGAATATGTGTTTCTTAAATTTGATGTTAAATTTGTGATTATTGATGAGCCTGATGTCATATCGTTACCTCGTATTGTATTTTTCTACCTATCTTAATAATAATAATGTTTTCAGATTTGTCAATAATAAATAGTTATTTATGTTAATATGTTATTGCACATTGATAGTTTATAACAAGAGTAGGACAGTCCCTCACTTCCTTCTATGCACGACAAACTTTTCTGCACGAAGGTGTATGAAGGAGGTGATGAAGCAGTGATGTCAGATGTAATTAGACAAAAAATAAAATGTGCCCTTATCGTCATTGGACACATTTTACTAATTTTATCTACTTTATTGTAGGGACTGCAACGGCTGTTGTATAGGCAACAGCCTCCCTACTTTTATTATAAACTGTTTTTTATATTTTTCAAGTTGTTTTGTAGTTATATTAAATTTATATGCTAAAATATTGTATATGTTAAAAGATAAAGAAAAAATTGTAGAAATATTGCAAAAGGGCGGAGTTATCGCCTATGTTACGGACACTGTGTGGGGTTTGGGGTGTTTGCCAAACAATGAGGTTGCTGTTCGCAAAATTTATGATATAAAAAAAAGAGAGGCTCAAAAGCCTTTGATATTGATGTCTAATGAGGTTTATAATCTGTTGGATTATGTCAAACCTATTCCAAAAGTCGGGCAAAAATTGATTAAAAAATATTTTCCGGGTGCATTAACCGTTGTTACGGATAAAAGTGACAAAACTCCGGGTTATATAACTTCAAATATGCCGACTGTGGGAATAAGAGTTCCTGATAATGAGATTTTTAGGCAAATTTGCGAAGCAATACCCGAACATGTTTTAGCTACGACAAGTGCAAATTTATCTCACCAACCGTCTGCAAAAACTTACGAACAGGCTGTAGAGAATATGTCAGGGCTTGCTGATATTGTTATTCCGGATTACGGACATGTTGCAAAGGGACTTGAATCAACGGTTGTCGGCGTTATGAATGATGAGTTACGAATATTTCGTCAAGGAGCGATAAATATTGATTTGGATTAGTTTAGAATTTTTAAGAGGTTGAATTTTCTTTAATTTTTTACTACCATGTACCTAAGATGAGGGCGAGCTTATGGAATTTTTACTGGATTTATTATATTTTTATTTAGTTTTATATACGTTATATCTTTTTATATTGGGTGTTCGCAATTTGAACGACAAACCGTTTTCTTTGGAACGTAAGTACTCAAGATATGACGAATATAAACGTAATTTTGCGGTAATTATATATTCGCATAATCATAGGGCTTGTTTAGAAGAATTGATTGAAGAGTTGAAAATGCAGGATTACCCGTTGGCTAATTTCAAGGTATATGCGGTTTTGGATAATTGCAATGACGGAACGGAAAAAATCTTTGAAAATGATAAGTTTGTTTATGTTTTGAATATTCAAGACCATGGCACATTGGGCAAAAATCAGGCGGTTTCTATGTTGTTGGAACAATTAAAGACAGATGAAACGATTGATGCTTATGTTTTTATTGACGGAACTCGCAGAATTGACAGTAGTTTCCTAACTTTGGCAAATGTTGCTTTGACAAATGCCGATGCGGTTACCGGTGAAATGAATATTAACCGTTCAAGTTTGGATATTGTTGATAAAATCAAAGCTGTTCATAAAAAATATGTTGCTAATTTCCTGAAACAGTCCAGAACTTTGTTGGGGCTTGCTACTCAAGTTGATTCTGGTTTATTTATTGTTAAAAAATCGGTTATTGATGAGCTCGATGAGATTAAATTCAAAGATATTAATAATGAATTGGATTTTAGTTTGTTATTATCTCAAACAGGTCACAAATGTATGTATAATCCTAATATTCAATCTTTCGTTTTGGGTCAGGATTGTTCGTTCAAAATGCCGAGATTGACTTTTAGGTTTAGATTACTTGCCGAAAAATGTAAAAGTATTCGTAGTTTTAATTTAGGATTTTTTGAGCATATTTGTTCTTTATTAAATCCGAATTGTTGGACTTTAATTTTTGCTTATTTTGTTTTAATTTTATATTCATATAACTGTCAATTTATCGTTAAATGTAATGTTGTGATTTTCTCGGCAGCCTTATTGTTGGCGGTATATGGCATAAGTTTGGTAAATGCAAAATTGAATTTCAAGGAAGTCATTTTGTTGACTTTGTACCCGATTTATTCACTTTGTCACATTATTAAAAACTTCCCGCTTGTTCGTTATACTTTGAAAAAACTCGGTGCAAATACCGATTCAGAAACAGATAAACTTGTTGTTGATGTTTATGCAATGACAAAATATGGGGATAGAGCGTGTAAGTTGGAATTTATTTCAACAGAAAGCGGTTTGTCAAAAATCAGATTTATTTATAAAAATAAAAAATATGTTACGGATTCTCATTTGAGAATGATTGATGCTTTACAACAGTTGAAATCAAAAATGGAAGATTACGGTTTGAAATTGAAGATTTGCAGTTGTTGCAAAAATTTCACTTCAAGTGTGGACGGTTCTACAAATATGCTGAAAGGGGAATGCCATAATGAATTTCCAAGTCCGTTGTTGACTGAATTAAGACCGACTTTGATTTGGAATTCGTGTTCGGGGTTTGAACCTGCCGAAGTGAATAATTATGTTGAAGAGATTGCTAAAGAAGTCGAAGAGCAACAAGGTTAATAAAGTTTTTGGTTAATTTTGGGATAAGTGTATAAGATGAAAAAGTTTATCGGTATATATATATTATTATCGTTGATTTCGGGAGTTGTTGCTCCTGCATTTGCGGCGGAACCTTTGAAGGGTTCGGTTACAGAAAGTGCCGAGTTTAAACAGTATGAAGATGAAATGTTTACGGGCAAAATCGAAACTCTTAACCGAAAAGAAATTATTAACATGACCGTTTCGCAAATTTTGGATTCTTCTTATTCTATTGAAGGGGATGAATTTTTTGCGGAAGTTACCGATGATGTTTACGGAGATAAGGGAATTATTATCCCGAAAGGAACTCTTGCTCACGGTAAATTGACCAATACAACTGCTCCCGGTAGAATGGGTAAAGAGGCGTCTATGGATTTGGCGTTTGACTATTTGGTTACTCCTGACGGACGTGAAATCCCTATAGAAGGTAAAATGACAACAAAACTTCATCCTGTAGCACAGGGTGCAAAAATTGTGGCTCAAGATGTCGGTTATACCGTTGCAGGCGGCACATGTGGCGTATGCCTATACGGATGTGGCGGCAATTTATCCGATTACGCCATCCACGGTCATGGCGGAGGTTACAGATGAGTGGGCCGCAATGGGACGAAAGAATATTTTCGGTGAGCAGGTGCAGGTCACACAGATGCAGTCTGAGGCAGGAGCTGCGGGAGCCGTGCACGGTTCTCTTGCTGCGGGTGCTCTGACCACGACATTTACGGCATCACAGGGCCTGCTGTTGATGATACCAAATCTCTATAAGATGGCGGGGGAGAGACTGCCGGGCGTCTTTCACGTGTCGGCACGTGCGATAGCCACCCATGCGCTGAGCATATTCGGAGACCACTCGGATGTCTATGCCTGCCGTCAGACCGGTGCGGCGATGCTGTGTGCCTCCTCTGTGCAGGAGGTCATGGATTTGGCGCCAATCGCACACATGGCGGCGGTCAGAGGACGGCTTCCGGTCATTCACTTTTTTGACGGCTTTAGAACTTCCCATGAAATCCAGAAAATTGAGACATGGGATTATGCGGATTTGAAGGAACTGATGGATGAGA